>JAHDFQ010000186.1 GCA_020628085.1 Saprospiraceae bacterium | reverse complement strand
GGTTATTGGTTATTGGTTATTGGTTATTGGTTATTGGTTATTGGAAAATAAGTCGTTTACTATGTAGCGAAGAATAGGCTTAGTATTATTTTTTTACTATTCACCAACTTGTTAGCCGAGTTCTGCAACGCTCAACATTTTATCTTCGACTTGATGAACAAGTTCTATAAAACGAGGATCACGTTTGGTAAAGCGATCTCGTTTTAATGGTAAATCGACATGGATGTGTTCAACGAATTTGGAAGGTGCAGATTTCATAATATAAATATCATCGGCGAGATAAACAGCTTCTGGAATATCATGTGTCACGAAAATAATAGTAGGATGAAATTTGCGCCAAATACTGGTCAATAAATCTTGCATTTGAAGACGTGTATTAATGTCTAATGCACCGAAAGGTTCGTCCATTAATAAAATTTCGGGATTGGCGAGCAGACTTCGGGCAATAGCGACTCGCTGTAACTGTCCACCAGAAAGCGTAGGATATTGAGCATATTTATGCTCGTGACCAGCCAAACCAACCATTTCGATGAGTTCCATGGCTTTTTCATGGCGTTCTTGTTTGCTCACATTTTGAAATTGTAATCCCAAAGCGACGTTGTCCAATACACTCATCCAAGGTAAAGAGGAGTATTTTTGAAACACCATACTGGCTCTATGTTTATCGGAGATCAATGTATCTTTTATTTTGACTTCACCTTCGGTAGGTTGCTGTAAACCAGCAATGTATCTTAAAATCGTTGATTTCCCACATCCTGACATTCCTAAAATAACAACAAATTGTCCTTGATTGGGTTTGTCTTCTATCAAAAAATCCAATCCTTTGATAATCCAATTTTGTCCACCATCGTAGCTTTGTCCGATATTTCGGAGTTCGATGATGTTTTGGAGATTGGTGTCTGTGAAGTTTTGCATTATCTTTTATTTATTTTTTGATTCCAGTAGAGATTTTAGTTCTTCTTCACTTGGAAGTACGGTCTTATATTTGCTTGCGAATATTTGTTCATTATTACTTGGCAATGTGTATTCAACAACCGATTCACTCTTGTTTTGACATAAAATAATCCCAATAGTATTATTCTCATCTTCCAACTTAAGTTCTCTATCATAATAATTTACATACATTTGCATCTGACCAATATCTTGATGTTTGAGTTCACCAATTTTCAAATCAATCAAAACAAAACAACGTAAAACTCTATTATAAAAGACTAGGTCTATTCTAAAATGTTTATCATCGAATGAAATTCGTTTTTGTCGTGCAACGAATGCAAAACCAGTTCCTAACTCTAAAAGAAATTGTTCTAATTTATCTATAAGCTGCTCTTCTAATTCGCTTTCTGAATACGAACTATGCTCTGGTAAGCCGATAAATTCTAGGATATACGGATCTTTAATTGCATCACTTGGTTTTTCCACAATTAATCCTTTTTGCGATAATTCTTCTACTTTATCTTTATCACGGCTCAAAGCAAGCCTTGTATAAAGTGCAGAATTATATTGTCGTTGCAATTCTCTAAGACTCCAATTATTTTTTAAAGCTTCAATCTCATAAAAACTGCGTTCTTTCAAATCATCAATTCGTATTAAAAGTAAGTAATGTGACCAACTTAAAAGAAACGTTTTTTCTTTATTATTAGAATTAACAGACAGTGTCTGTTGTTTTTTATAGGTTAAATAAAAGTTCCTCATTTGTTGAAGATTGGTAACTGAAAAACCTTTACCAAATTCAATTGTAAGTACTTCTGAAAGACCTTTTAATAATTTTTTCCCATACTCTGCCCTCCCCTTACCTAGTTGGTCTTTCTCAACTATCATTTTACCTATTTCAAAGTAAACAAGAACCATCGTTCTATTTACATAATGTACCACATTACTCTTAGCTGAGTGTAGTAGTTTAATAACTTGATTGTAAAATGCTGTTTCTAGAGGTTTATCATTCATATTTACATTTACCTTTCAGCAATTCTCACTTTTGTTTTTTAATAGCTTAATCAACCTAATACAGTTTTAATTTTTACTTGAAGCATAAAATTTCTGCAAAAATTCAGCAAGCAAAATCTAAAGCCGTTTAACGGATATTTTCTCTTTGGAATTTCCTTTTTTTCAGCACTTTATTCTTTATGCGCACTTACGACCTATCCAACTATTTTTCTATTCTGAAAAATTCTGAACTCTCCGTATAAAATTCCAATCAAGCCAGTGATGAGGAAAACGGGTAAAATATTGGATGTAAAAAAGGATGAACTGACAAATAGAGCAATAATCATAATTCCTAAAATAGCATAAATACCATATTGGGTTTCTTTGATTCCTGTCAAAGTGGTTTTGTAGTATTTATGAGGAAAAACACGCTTGTCAATGTATTGGAAAATTCGATCTTGAAAAAAACCGATCAAAATGATAATAATTAGAATAGCAAACATACTCGCTTTTTGTCCCTGACGTTGTTTAATCCAGATTAATGCACCAATTCCACCGTCTTTATTGATGTATTCAACGATAATAATATACGTCCAAGAAATAGCTGTTAATACTCGAATATCGTCTATTAGTTTTGACATAACCGACGGAATATATACTGTTTTAATAGTCTGCCAGTCGGTTGCACCTAATGTAAAAACTGTTTTTAGATACACATCTTCCACTTCGTCAATGCGCTGAATGACAACAGGTAATAAATACACAATAATACCAAATGCTAAAAAAGCGATTTTCATCCCATCACCAATTCCAAACCAAATTATAAATAGTCCAATGAGCGCAGTTAGCGGTAAATAGCGCATGGCTTCCACTTGTTTGGAAAATAATCCTCTCAAAAACGGGATTAACCCAATAAAAAAACCAAGGATAATGGATATTAAAACCGCCCAGAAATAACCTTGTAAATTGAGCCAAATAGATCGCCATGTATTGGTAGCTAACTTATCTTTTTGATACAAATCACTAAAAGATGCCAACACATGATCAGGACGAGGAAGAACGGGATATACTTTTTGAAATTCGGTCGCTTGCGAAAAAGCGATGGAGTCGGCGGTTGCAATAGAGTCAGCGTAAATGGCTGCTCTTGTAGAATCCATTCCGAGCGTAGATTCTAAACGGGAATTGAAGTTTTCGATAATCGGTTGATTCTCCGATTTTAGTTCTGCGACCAACCACCAAACTGCAATCAATAATATAAATCCGATTAAGCCCAGAATTAAACTTTGACTTTTGGATAAGGTACCTCGAAGTTTAAAAAGAGACATAATTGGTTTTTAGATTAGAAGAGAAATAAAACAAAGCAGTATTGAAAAATCATTACTGCTTTGTTAGAGATAGATTTTACTCTTGTACCAATTGGAAATCGGTACGGCGATTCTTAGCTTTTCCAGCTTCAGTATTATTACTAGCAACCGGATTATCAGAACCATTTCCTTTGACGATCAAACGATTTCGAGGCATTCCGTGTTCTTCGTGTAGGAAGTCGGCTACGGCTTGGGCTCGACGCTCTGATAATTTTTTATTACTTGCAGCATTACCAACATTGTCGGTATTTCCTTCAATTCGAATACGGGCATTTCCAAAAGTTTTGGCGATGTCAACAAATTCTTTTTCGATAATATATTTTGCGTTGTCATCTAACTTGTATTGACCTGTTGCAAAGCGAATACTGACGGCTTTATTGGATAAAGCCGCTTTTGTTTTATCTGCCTCTGTCACTTTTGTAAACGTTTTACCTGCTTCTGGGAAGTGCATTTCACCTGTTAAAGTAGTACTATTCACCAAAGATGGATAAGAAATTTGACTCCAAGTCGGAACTCGTCCTTCAATAAATCCAAGATCACGGTACACATTAGCCATTTTAGAATATAATTTATTACCGTCAATATCATTGAAGTTAGTATTCAAACCAAAGAAATTTTTATTATCTCCATGCGTTGTTAAATACACATTTCCGATCATTTCAGCAGCTTCATCTGTAGTCAATGCTGTTCCACGATCTGTAAATTCACGAGCTAATATTTCAGCTGCTTTTCGACGAGCTTTTGGATCAGAGTTAATCTCGGCTGCACCTTTCATCCATCCTTCGTAAATTTTGCGGAGTTTATCTTTGTTTGCATCAGCGTAAGCACGTTTTGCCATAAACACATCAGCAATAATCTTGGTCGCATTACGTGTACTTTCTAAAATACGTGAACCTTGAACCGCTTTAGTACATAAAATATCATCTGGACTCCAAACCACAGCCGCATCTACACGCTTGCTTTTAAATACTTCGGCTGCATCAATGGCACTGGCTTGCGGAACGATTTTTACTTCGTCCATTCCAATATCACCTGCTTGAAGTAAGTTAATTAGAAAAGAATGAGAGGGTGTTAATTCCGCTACAGCGATCGTTTTTCCTTTTAAATCAGCTACTTGATTGATGCCTCGGCGTGCTACGATGGCGTCACCTCCACGTGACCAATCAGCTTGCCAAACAATTACAGGATCTTGGTCTTTTAAACCATTCACCTCGGTTGGAAATGCGTCAATAGTTTGCCATAATAAATCCACTTCACCTGCTCGAAACGCATCACGAGAAGCTTGAAAATCATCCAACACTTTAAACTCTACTTTAATACCATAATCCTTATAAAAACGAGAATTGGTACTAGCTTCAAAACCTTCATTAAAATATTGTCCACCTGCATAGCCACCCCAAGTTACGACACCGATTTTAACAACATCTTTATCGTTTGAACTAGAAGTGTTTGCTTTTGAATTGGAGCTTTTATTGGAATTGTTATTTGCTTCCGAACCATTAGAACTTGAACTATCATTTTGCTCGATTTGAGCTTTTTCTTTTAGGTCTTGACCTGCTTCGGTATTATTCAAAAAATAATTACCAGCAAAAAATATCAATCCTACTATGAGGAGGACGATTAAAAATTTTGAGAATGAAGTGAGTTGCCTTGCCATTTTATTGTGAATTATGTTTTGTTTATTTTATAATTTTTTTTTTAACCACAGAGTTGAACAGAGTTATACACAGAGTTAAACAGAGACTTGGTTTTTTTAATTTTTCTAATCAAAAAAGTTATCGTATTGGTTCGATGAACGGTTCTGTTTTTCGGGTTGTGCAATGGGTGAATTAATATCTAGCACATCGCTTTCATCATTAGCTTTGAGCACTAATGAATCTTTTTCTTCACCTAAAATAAGCGAAACGCCCTCTTTTTCCCACTTCTCTAGCATTTTCAAGCCTTCTTCTTCAAATACGCCATTTTGTAAATCCACTGAGTTCATAAAATTGGAGGACATTTCCATAAAACGTTCCATTTCACCCACTTTGTTGGCCACATCGTCGGCTACGGCTTCCATTGCTGCATCAAACATGGCACGCTTGTCAGGGTCACCAGAAATCACACTCATGGCAGATTTCATCGCAGAATTGGACGCCCGTATGGCATTACGTTCTTGCTCCTTAATTTCCACTTGATCTTTAATGTCTTCAAGCAGGATTTCTGAGTTTTCATACATTTTAGATAACACCCGATATAAGACCTCCATTTTACGGTATAAATCTTCCAAACGCATATTCGATTCTTTTAATCGACCTGCTTTTCGAGATTTCAAGATAACCATAGATTGCTTATTCTTTTCTTTGGCTTTGCTCGCCAAATCTAAGTTGCTTTCTATTTGCTTTTTGTTATTGATAATCAATTCTTGAAGTTTGTGCATTTGTCCACGCAACATACTCACTTGCTTGTTCATTTTACGCAAGTTGGTTTTCAAATCATCCACATAAGATTTTAAAATACCAATCGGGTCAATCTGTATGAACAATCCCGTAATCCAGCGCATCGCACTCTTATACATATAGCCAACTAAGTTTCGAGCCTTGGAATCTATTGCCATATAAATAATAGCGGATAAGACAATGAGTCCGATTCCGATTCCGATTGGAGAAGCGGCCAGTGCCACCAATGCACTCCAAAAGGCAGAGACTAAAAATGCTCCACCGACAAATAAACCTGCTAAAAATATTAACCCTGTTACGCCTTCGGGTTTTCGCCAAAAAGATTTTGGTTTTGAATTCATTTATGAATATTATTTTAATACAAATTTTATCAACTTAAATATTAACCGAAAGTAAAAAAAACAAACCGATCAATAATATTAACCCCAGATATTAATAGTTTGTTAGTAAAATTAGTGTAAAATAAATCTATTAATCCGTCAAAAAATCGCTAATAATCTTCTTGAAATCAATTATCTGCTATTTTTATGACGGCAGATTTTTTTACACAAGTAATTTTAACTAACTATTTAAACCCAAGGTTGAAGCTGCAAATGCTATTATGCTTGGAAATATACTATAAAACAAATAGATTGGACACACGATCAAAATGATAAGACAAACGATAGCAATTAACTTGTTTCTAAACATTTGAAAGGTCTATTTTTTTGTTCCTAAATACTTCTTAATATTTTCAACGTCTGTTCTAATTTGACCAACGATATTCAAGTAAGTCACTTTAAAATCTCGCTTCGTCTTTTCGATTTTCACCTTTGCACCAGAAATTTCTTTTGCTATTTTTTGTTTTTGAGCTTCATGCGATTTGATTTCCTTTTCCAAGGCTACTAATTGTTGCCTTTTTTTCTGAATTGCTGTATCTAATTGTTTAATCGTTCCTTCTTTTCCACCAATTTGACTTGCTCTTTGATTTTCTACGGCTGCTGCAAACTTCTGTTCTTCTTGTTGTAGCACTTTTAGATAATGATCTGCTCCTTTTATTAATTTATCCGTAGTGGCACCCATTGTTTGTGCCATAGCGAAAGCCGATTGGAAACGAGTCGCATCATCCATCGGCATTTTACTCAATGATCGAAGCGATTGTTTAAACTCCAAATAATCAAATCCTTCTAAATTATTTTTCTCTAATGCCCCAAATAGCACTTTATTAAATTTATTGGAAACTTGACCTGCAGGAATCTCATTTGAGGTAGATGATGTTGAATCCACAGATTCTACTTCGGGTACTTCTTTTTGTACTACAGGAGTAGTTTTTGAAGCTTTTTTAGGTGTATCTTCCGTTTCAACAATAAAAAGTGATTTGATCTTATCAAACATAATTCGAGTCTAATTGATATAAGTAGTAGGTCAGAAAAATTAGTATAATAAAACCTTCAAGTCCTTCAAATATTTCCTTCGTAACTTCCAAGTATTCAGTTTCTTAGTCAATTTTTGAAGGACGGTTTTATTATACAAGTAATTTTGTCCGACCACTTAAATTATTTAAATGTACACAATTATAGAATATTATCCAATTCGTTCTAAAACAGGTGCTGTTTTTGTGACCATTTGAACCGTATTTCGACTGCGCTCATCCAATAAAATTACCTTGCCATCTTGTAAAGACTTTAAAGTTGGTTTATTATAATGACGAATCGTTACCAATTCTAAACCTCTTTCCAAAACAGTTTGATAGGCTTCTTGGATACCTTCCATAAAACGTTCTACCCGATCATCAATATCATTTACACAAATCACAAAACTAATGGCTGTATTTTGCATCATATTGATTTGTAAACGATGGGTAGCTGCTTGTTCAAAAATATGTTTGAGGTGTTGTTCTGCCACAAAAGAAAAATCTCGTGTTGAAATACGCACTAAGGCTTGATCTTTTTCTATAGCAATCATCGGCGGATACAAATCATCGACATCAGCGGCAATACACGTTCCACTACCTTCGGGATCAATAAAAGACTTGACATACAATGGAATACTCTTATTTTGAAGCGGTTTGATCGTTTTGGGATGAATCACTTTTGCACCGTAATAGGTCATTTCAATCGCTTCACGGTAGGATAAGCGATCTAACTTAGTAACATTTTTAAACAAGCGTGGATCAGCAGTTAATACCCCTGGTACGTCTTTCCAAATTGACATGCTTTCCGCATCCAAACAAAACGACAAAATCGCAGCAGAATAGTCCGAACCTTCACGACCTAAGGTAGTTGTAAAATTCTCGGAAGAAGAACCAATAAAACCTTGTGTGACTACAAACCCTTCTTGCTTTAACTGTGGCTTTAAGATACGATCTATATTTTCTTGTGTTTCAGTCCATTGCACCCACGCTTCTCGATATAAATTATCGGTCAAAATGAGGTCACGGGCATCTTGCCAGTGGGCTTTTAAACCAATATGATTGAGATAAGCTGCTACGATTTTAGTAGATGCGAGTTCCCCGACAGACACAATTTGGTCATACACATAATCATACGGATCAATCATTTCTTCCTCGATCACCCATTCTATTTCTACAAATACATCGTTTAAGGTGTCATAAATTTCATGTGCTTCTCCAAACAAATTCAAACAAATATCATAATGCGCTTGCTTCGTTTTAGTTAGTAAGGTTTTTGCCTCTTCCATTTTACCTTTGGCATGTGCTTTTAGTATTTCCTCTAAAGCATTGGTGGTTTTTCCCATAGCGGAGACAACGATCACTAGCTTTTCTTCTTGATATTGTTGTAAAATATTGGCTACATTCCGAATGGCATCAGCATCCTTTACGGAAGCACCTCCAAATTTAAAAACTTTTAAGGTTGGGTTCATTTTTTTAGAAATTTTGGCAAAGATAGGAAGATTGGTAGAGAAAAGTTATTGGAAAG
>JAHDFQ010000185.1 GCA_020628085.1 Saprospiraceae bacterium | reverse complement strand
GCATTTGCAAGAAATGGGTTATCGGGTCATTCGCTTTCGTAATGAAGAAATCTTGAAAGCTTGGGAACAGTCGGCATTGCGATTGGAGGAATATATTGATAGCTTGGAGTAGTAACCCAACCCTTTCTTGATTTCTCTTTGGAAATCAATTCATTTCCTTTCCTTTTTGAAGGGAAGGGAGGGAATTTCTTTTTTCGTAAAAAAGAAAGGAAGGGAAGGGTTACTATTTCATTTCTGTGCGAAATTTCAACTGTTTTTCAAGGAGTTATATAAACAGAAAATAAAAAAATTATCAAAACAGTTTGATTATTGAAAGAAAGAAATGTACCTTTGCACCTGCAAAAAAGGACGGGTACTGTCTTAGACATGGTTTCGTCTCTTTAATTTATATTATAGTCAAAATATTTGATCGTGAATACTTTAAGTTATAAAACACCATCTGCCAATAAACAAACCGTAAAACATGACTGGTATGTCGTGGATGCAGCGGGCATGAAAGTGGGGCGTTTGGCAACGAAAATTGCACACGTATTACGTGGAAAGCACAAGCCATCATATACACCACATGTTGATACTGGTGATTATGTGATTGTTTTAAATGCAGACAAAATCCGTTTTACAGGAGCCAAAATGGATCAAAAAGAATACATTACCTTTTCTGGTTACCCAGGTGGTCAAAAAAGAGTGGTTGCTAGAGAAATGATGGCAAAACACCCTGAACGTATCATGGAAGCTGCTGTTCGAGGCATGTTACCTAAGACAAAATTAGGAAGAGCCATGTTGAAAAAATTATTCGTTTATGCCGCGGATACACACAACCACCAAGCTCAAAAGCCTCAAAAATTTAATTTTTAATCAAGATTTGTCAAGCATACTTTCATAGTTTGCTTCTTATAATATATTCAAGTTGAAGATAATAAACATCAATAAGGAAAGTTTTGAGAAAAAATTGTCTAAAAGTAAGACTTTGAATCAAAACATGACGCATTGGAGTTCTCTAAAAATTAGCTGCAACTTGAATCAATAAAAAAGTTTTAATATGGAAATGATTAATGCCATAGGTAGAAGAAAAGCCTCCGTAGCGAGGGTTTATTTGACCAAAGGTGAAGGTAAAATCACCATCAACGGAAAAGAATATAAAGACTATTTTCCTCAATCACACATCCAAAATAATTTGACAGATCCATTCGCAACAGTGGACATCGAAGCAGGTATCTATGATATTAACGCTAATGTAAACGGAGGTGGATTCAAAGGACAGTCGGAAGCAGTTCGTATGGGAATTGCAAGAGCATTGGTTAAGTTGAATGAAGAATTCCGTAAGCCACTTAAAGCTCGTAAATTCTTGATGAGAGATTCAAGAGTTGTGGAGCGTAAGAAATACGGTAAGCCGAAAGCACGTAAGAGCTTCCAGTTCTCAAAACGTTAATTGTTTTATTGGTTGGATGCTGTTCAAAACATCATGCACCAAAAAATTATTTATTCATTATTTAACTTAACATAAATGTCAACTCCAACATATAAAGATATGCTTAATGCAGGTGTTCACTTCGGACACTTAAAGAAAAAATGGAATCCAAAAATGCAGCCATATATATTTATGGAGCGTAAAGGAATTCATATCATAGATTTGAATAAAACGTCTAGCTGCTTGGAAACAGCATGTAACTTGGCAAAGCAAATTGCAAAGTCTGGACGTAAAATTTTATTCGTAGCAACCAAAAAACAAGCTCGTCACATCGTTTCTGATGCTGCAAGAAGCGTAGAAATGCCTTTCGTAACCGAGCGTTGGTTAGGAGGTATGTTGACTAACTTCGCTACGATTCGTAAATCTATCAAAAAAATGCAGACGATTGATCGTATGCTTGCTGATGGTAGCTTCGATAGTGTAACTAAAAAAGAGCGTTTAATGCTAACACGCGAACGTGCGAAGTTAGAAAAAGTATTAGGTGGTATCGCAAACATCAACCGTATTCCTGCGGCTATGTTTATCGTAGATATTCACCATGAACACATTGCATTGGCAGAAGCTAAGAAATTAGGTATGCAGACGATTGGTATGGTCGATACCAATTCTGATCCTAATATGGTAGATTGTCCAATTCCTGCAAATGATGATGCTTCAAAGTCAATTACCATCATTACAAATGCATTGGTAGAGGCGATCAAAGAAGGATCTACAGAGCGTAGAAAAGAAAAAGATAACTAAACCCAAAATTGCGAATAATGAACATCAATAAGGAATAGTTTAGGAAAAATCGTCTGAAAGTAAGATTTTGAACTAAAATTATGACGCATTGAAGTTCTTTAAATAGATTATTTGCAATTTGAATCAACTTAAATAAAGTTACTGCGTAACCCAAAACATAGATTATATTAAATTATAATTTATGTGTAGCTATGTAGTCAAATGTTCTCTGCTAAATGATTAATAATATCAAATCAATCAACAGAGATCATTATAAGACTACTAAAATTTTATTTACAAAACTTTTAATTAAAAAAAAATGAGCGTAGTGAAAATTTCAGCCGCTGATGTAAAAAAACTCCGTGACCAAACAGGTGCGGGTATGATGGATTGTAAAAAAGCTTTGAACGAAGCAGAAGGTGACTTCGACAAGGCGATCGAAATATTACGTAAAAAAGGACAAAAATTATCTGCAAAGCGTGCAGACCGTGAAGCTACAGAAGGTGTTGTTTTAGCAGCTACTTCTGCAAACCGTAATAATGGTGTTGTTTTACGTGTAAGCTGTGAAACAGATTTCGTTGCTAAAAACGAAAAATTTGTCAACTTCGCACAATCTATTGTTGATATAGCACTTAAAAACCTTCCAGATACTTTAGAAGAACTTTTGGCCTTACCTTACGGTGAAGGATTAACAATTGGTGAAAAAGTAGTGGAGCAAATTGGTGTTAACGGTGAAAAGCACGAAGTAACAGATTATCACAAAATAGAAACGGCTGCTGGTGAAGGTCAAGTATTGCCTTATATCCATATGGGTAACCGTGCAGGTGTAATCGTTGCTTTGAATTTAGAAGGTCCAGATTATGTAGAGCCAGGTAAGAATGTAGCGATGCAAGTTGCTGCAATGAAGCCAGTTGCTTTAGATAAAGAGGGTGTTGATGCTTCTATCATCGAAAAAGAAATCGAAATCGGAAAAGACATTGCTCGTCAGGCTGGTAAGCCAGAAGAAATGTTAGAAAGAATTGCGATGGGTAAATTAGGTAAATTCTTCAAAGAAAATACCTTATTGAATCAAGCGTATGTTAAACAAAACAAACAAACGGTTCAAGAATACCTTACCAGCATTCATAAAGACTTAACAGTTACTGCATTTAAGCACGTAACTTTAGGGTAATATCGAATGACTTAAAAGGCGAATTTCTTATGAAGTTCGCCTTTTTTTATGCCCAATAAATAAATTTAATGAATAACTACTTCAATAAGTCGTTTCTTTTGACAATCAGATGTTATAATTGGTCATAAATTTGCTGTAATTTTATTGTTAAATCGTTGAAATATCTTTTGACCTCCAAAAAACAGACTTAAAAATTAGAAAAACTATGGCACTAAAATACAAACGCGTCCTTCTTAAATTAAGTGGTGAATCATTAATGGGAGAACAAGGTTTTGGGATTGATTCAAAAATGCTACACCATTACGCCGAGCAAATTACTGCAATCTTACAAGAAGGTGTTGAAATTGCGGTAGTGATTGGAGGAGGAAATATCTATAGAGGCTTACAAGCCAAAGACTCTGGTATTCAACGAGTTCAAGGTGACTACATGGGAATGCTCGCCACCGTTATTAATGGAATGGCATTGCAAGGCGCGCTAGAGCAAAAAGGTATTTTTACCCGTCTGATTACGGCTATCAAAATGGAGCAAATAGCAGAACCATATATTCGTCGAAGAGCCATTCGACACTTAGAAAAAGGTCGAGTTGTGATATTTTCGGCTGGAACAGGTAGCCCATACTTTACCACAGATTCTGCAGCAGCCCTTCGTGCCAACGAAATCAACGCAGATGTCATTCTAAAAGGAACACGTGTAGATGGAATCTATACAGCCGATCCAGAAAAAGACCCTAACGCTAAGAAATTTGATAGTATTCAGTTTTCACGAGTCATCAGTCTCGGACTCAATGTAATGGATATGACGGCATTTACCTTATGCCAAGAAAATAACCTACCCATTATTGTTTTTGATATTAATGATCCGAATAACTTAATGCGAATTATCAAAGGAGAAGCGGTCGGAACGCTCGTAGAAGGGTAATTTAATGCTTTAATATTTTTAAATGTTTTAATGAAAAATGCTTTAATGATATGGTAGGTCATTAAAGCATTTTTTTTGAGTAAATATCGTCTTTGCCTTAAAACATTAGCAATCTACCTCATTGAATGTGTACTCTTTACCTTAAAATATTAAATCCTTAAAATATTAAAGCATTCTTATTGCAAAAAAGGATTATTCGCACGTTCAAAACCAATCGTCGTAGAGGGCCCGTGACCAGCATAGATGCGAGTCGCATCGTCTAATACCAACAATTTATTTTTGATACTTGTAATCAAGGTGTTAAAATCACCGCCAGGTAAATCAGTTCGTCCAATACTGCCGTGAAACAAGACATCCCCAGCAATGACGAATTCATGTTCGGCACAATGAAACGACAAGCTAGCAGGCGAATGCCCAGGTGTAAATAATGCTTTTAACTGCGTTTCTCCAAACTCAATCACGTCACCAGCTTTGATATACTTACTAGGCATTGGAGAATGCTCGGCATACGGAATACCATACATTTGAGCCACCATTGGCCCGTTTTGCAAAACAACCAATTCTCCTTCATGGATTTCTAAATCTAAATTATAGGTGTCTGCCACAAACTTATTACCTAAAATATGGTCTATATGACAATGCGTATTGATTAAACGAACAGGTTTCAATTGCGCACTAGCGATAAACGTTTTCAATTGTTCCTTTTCGGCAGGCGTACTACAACCAGGATCAAAAATGACACATTCCTTTGTATCGTCATAAACAATATAAGTGTTTTCCTGAAAAGGGTTAAAAGTCAACTCGGCAACATGCGCCATGATTTTGCGTTTTATATTAGAACTATTGATAAGGCACAAGAAAGTAAAGAATGTAAATTTATTTGTGCCCAACTATTAAGCGGTCGGACAAAATTACTTGTATAATAACGCCAACCTTCAAAAAAGTTGTAAAATACTGACAGTCAGGAAGTTTTTATGACTTTTTTGGAGGTTTTGAAGGCGGTTATTATACTAATTTTTCTGACCTACTACTTAAATATAGAATATCAACACAAATTTAGCGGAATTGTAGTATTAAATCCTATCCATTTGAATTAAAATAGCTTGTTCATGCGAAAATATATTTCTACCCTTTTGTTATTAGTCTGCACCAGTGTGATGTTTGCACAAGGTGTACGTGTTGAATTTGGTAAAAACCGAGTCCAATACCATGACGATTTCAAGGAGTGGTCGGAATATGAATCTCCTAATTTCATCACCTATTGGTATGGAAAAAGTCGCAATGTTGGACAATCAGCCGTTCAAATTGCAGAACTTGATCACAATGCTATCCAAAATATTCTAGATCATCGGATTAATAATAAAATAGAATTAATTGTATATGCGGATATTACAGATTTAAAACAGAGTAATATTGGAACAGAGGATGCCTTCGTCAATACAGCTGGACAAACCAAAATTGTCGGTAATAAGGTATTCGTTTATTTTAATGGCGATCACCAACATCTACGACAGCAAATCCGTGAAGGCATCGCATCTGTTTATCTCAACTCCATGTTATTTGGATCTAATTTGCAAGAGATTGTACAGAATGCAGTCATGATGAACCTTCCAAATTGGTTTGAAAAAGGTTTAGTTGCTTATGTTGGTTCAGAGTGGAATGCACGCATGGATAATCGGTTAAAAGATGCCATGTTACATAAGGATTACGAGAATTTTGAACAGCTTGCCGAGGAACAACCACAGCTCGCTGGACATGCACTTTGGTATTTTATTGGACAAAATTATGGTAAATCTACCGTATCTAATCTGTTGTATTTAACTCGAATTAATCGAAGTATCGAAAGTGGATTCTTATATGTTTTGGGTAGTAATTATGAACGAATATTAGTGTCTTGGGAGACTTTTTTTAAAAGTAAATATGAAATTGATGAGCAAGGACGCAACCCACTAGACGAGAACTATTTTAAAGTAAAAAATCGTCGAAATCTACCATTATCACAAGTTAAAATGAGTCCTGATGGGAGTAAGATTGCCTATGTCTCGAATGAAATTGGTAAATATAAAGTCTATCTCCACGATCTGATTAGTGATGAACGTAAGGTCATTCATAAAGGTGGTTTTAGAAATGCTTTTCAAGCAACCGATTATAATTATCCACTGCTAGCATGGAAACCAAGTGGTTATGAATTATCTATTATTTACGAACGGCGAGATGTCATCAAATGGATCAACTATGATGTTAAAACCGACGATATCATGGAAGAAATTGTTGATCCACAATATCAACGTATTATCAATGCCGAGTATATTGACAATAGTAAAATGATTTTTTCTGCTATTGTCAACGGTTATTCTGATCTATTTATATATGAAACACTCAATCGTCAAACCCAGCGTATTTCTAATGATTTTTACGATGATGTAGATGCAACCGTTGTTCGTCTAGAGAACAAAAAAGGGATTTTGTTTGCGTCTAATCGAGCAGAACCCATCTTTGAACCCGCTCGATTGGACTCTATTTTACCTATCCAAAAATTTGATATTTTTTATTATGATTTATCGACTAGATCGCCCGAATTGATTCGTGTAACCGACACACCACTCGCAGACGAACGAAATCCCGTTGCCATTGACACAACATGGTTTGGATATTTGACAGATGAATCAGGTATTTATAATCGAAAAGTAGGATATATTGAAGATATCTTTTTGTACAATGAAAAAACGATCACATTTAAGGATAAGACAGAAATTATTGTTCCCGAAGACTCTATTATAGTAGATTTAGATACGAGCCTGGTAGCAAGTATCACCTTGGATTCTATTTTTGAAAAGCAAGCATTTACCCATCATAATTCAGATTACAGTCGCTCTATTCTAGAATGGAGTATTGGTCTTAAAACCAATAAAATGGTAGAGTTGGTACGGCATGAAGATGAGCATCAAATCTTTGTTCAAAATGTAGCCGTTGATACTGTAAAAGAAGTGCGCAACACGGTCTTTCAAGATCAACAAATTAGCATTTATAATAGTATTAATGGAATCGTGCCAGTTATTACAAATAATACAAATGAACAGAGCGTTCTTGCAGAAATATCTGATCCAATTGAAATCACAGAACCCGAAGAAAAACCCGATGACGAAAAGGTAGATATAGATAATTATTTGTTTCAAAGTGAGTTTGACGATGAAGAAACGCCCTCGACAGTAGAAGTGGAAGAAGGAAAAGGAACAATCGTGTTGGAACAGCCTGATGATCCGATCAACATTGCTACACCAAAAGTGAAGCAACCCGATGTCCATAAATTTAGATCGAGTAACATCATTCCATATCGCATTAAATTCAGAACGGACTTTGTGACCACTAATGTTGACAACAGTTTGTTATTTGGTGGATTGGACACGTATGCGGGTGACCGAGAAGAATTTAGTACACCGCCACCAGGAATTTTATTCAAGGCAAATTTCAAAGATTTATTTGAGGATTATCAAATTGAAGGAGGAATCCGACTACCAACGACTTTCAATGGGGCGGAATATTTCTTATTATTTGATGATAAAAAAGGGCGTTTTGATAAACGCTATGCGGCTTATCGAAAAGTTACTCGAACTCGATTTGATTTTCAACCACAAGACACTGAACGTAGAGAATTTGTAACGCTTCTAGCCAATGCAGAAATCCGTTATCCATTTGATATTTTTAGAAGTCTGCGATTGAGTGGAACACTTAGAAATGATCGAACATCTGTTTTAGCAACAAGCAAAGCCAGTTTGGCAGAACCTTCGTTCAACGAACAACGTGTTGGAGCTAAGTTAGAATTTGTGTTTGATAATACATTAGATGTTTCGGTTAATATAAAAAATGGAACACGTTACAAAGTCTATGCAGAAGTAGTGAAACGTTTTCGATTAGATTTATTGAAGAATGAAAATCGCCTAGAATTTGATCCAGGTGTGATGACGGTTTTGGGTGTGGATGCCCGACATTATCAGCGTTTAGATAAGCGGTCGATTTTGGCAGCTCGTTTTGCAGCGGCTACTTCTTTTGGTTCAGAGAAAATTTTATATTTCCTAGGAGGAACCGATGGTTGGTTGTTTCCAGATTTCAATAGTGATGTTCCATTACCGTTGAACGATGAATTTGCTTATCAAACCTTAGCAGCAAATATGCGAGGCTTTTCACAAAATAGTCGAAACGGTAACTCTTTTATGTTGTCCAACATTGAATTACGTGTTCCACTTTTTCAGTATTTTACCAAAAAAACCATCCGCAATCCATTTTTACGGAACTTCCAAATCATGGGGTTCTTTGATATTGGAACAGCATGGCAAGGCATCACTCCTTTCAGTGAAGATAATCCACTCAATATTGATTTTCTTATAGGAGAAGAGGCCAATCCTGTCAGTGTTCAGGTCGTTTATTTTAGAGATCCTATCGTGATGGGTTATGGTGCAGGTGTACGTTCTTCTGTATTTGGCTATTTCGTCCGTTTGGATTATGCCTGGGGTATTGAATCCCGAATTGTCCAAGACCCGCGTTTCTTCTTGTCTATTGGGACAGATTTTTA
>JAHDFQ010000184.1:3715-8896 GCA_020628085.1 Saprospiraceae bacterium | reverse complement strand
TAAAAAAACGGGCAGAAATTTCGAGATCAATAAAAATGCTGAACCTGCCTGCCGCAGGCTGGATAGCCGCAGAATAAGGCGTTTGAAGCATTATTTTGATCTCTTTCAAGGAAATTTTCCTGCCCGTTTTTTCCCCTAGAACTACTTATAAAAAAATGCTCTTGCCAAATATTTGGCAAGAGCATTTTTTTGTTAAGCTATGAAGGATTACTCTAAATTTACTTTTGAAGGATCTCTTAGTTGAATGTTAAACATCCGATTACAAGTTGCATTGGTGGGTGCATCATAACCTTGCATTTCTCCTTCAACCCTGAAAACTCGTCCTCCGTTTCCACTTAACTTTTGGTAAACGCTTGAATTAATCACCGCATCAACAGATATTTCGAGACGAAAGTCATTATCATTATCATCAATGAGGTAAAACTGCTGAATATCCTGCTCAAGATTGCTTTCGTCTAATTGACCTCGAATTCTTAATTCTTGCCCTTCACAGTCAGCTACTTCACCGCAAGTTGCATCACAGTTTTCCGATCTCAATAATTCTTTAATATTAAAATAGGTATCACTTTCTAAATCTAGCGTTTCCTTATTGCATCCCAAACTCACTAATAAAAGTCCCAAAAATAAGAAAGTGAAAATGGTACTTACAGATTCCTTCATAACATATATTTTGAATACTATACGTCAATCAGAATCATAAGATTCCATTTTCACTTTAATGGTTAATTAGAAGGCAGTTCTTTTTAGAACTAAACTATTTTCCATTCTGTTGTTCCTCGGCTACTGCTGCTACAACTTCTTCAGGTTCATCGGTTCCCATGATAGCTGCTTTAATTTTAGCTTCTACTTCTAAAGCTGCATCTGGATTGTCTTCAAAAAATTGCTTAGCACTTTCACGACCTTGTGCAATCTTAGCACCGCCATAGCTATACCAAGAACCACTTTTTTGAATGATTTCATGGTCAACACCTAAATCGACAATTTCACCCGTTTTAGAAATTCCCTTACCATAAGTAATATCGAATTCTGCAATACGGAATGGTGGAGCTAACTTGTTTTTGACAACTTTTACTTTGACGTGATTTCCAGTAACATTTCCTTCTTTATCTTTAATAGCAGAACCGCTTCTGCGAATATCCAAACGCATTGAAGCATAGAATTTTAAGGCATTACCACCCGTTGTTGTTTCAGGATTACCGAACATTACACCAATTTTTTCACGTAATTGGTTAATGAAAATACAACAAGAATTAGTACTTCCAATTACCCCCGTTAACTTACGCATTGCCTGCGACATTAACCGAGCTTGAAGCCCCATTTTAGAATCTCCCATTTCTCCTTCGATCTCTGAACGAGGTACAAGTGCAGCAACCGAATCTATGACAATAATATCTATTGCACCAGAACGGATTAAGTTTTCTGCAATCTCCAGTGCTTGCTCACCGTTATCAGGCTGAGAAATTAACAAGTTTTCAATATCCACACCCAAAGCTTCTGCGTAAAAACGATCAAAAGCGTGTTCGGCATCAATAAATGCAGCGATACCACCTGCTTTTTGACATTCTGCAATCGCATGGATTGCAAGGGTGGTTTTACCAGAAGATTCTGGCCCATAAATTTCGATAACACGCCCTTTCGCAAAACCATTCACACCAAGCGCAATATCCAAACTTAAAGAACCCGTCGGAATCGTCTCTACTTCCATGACTTGCTTGTCACCTAGTTTCATAACGACACCTTTACCGTAGGTTTTTTCTAATCGATCAACCGTTAGCTTTAACGCTTTTAACTTTGATTCTTTTTCTTTTGACATTATATGCTGTTTATATGATTAACTTTTTCTGTTTTAATTACAATACAAAAATAAACAAAATATTTTATAATTCAAATATTTAAAACAATTTTTGTGTTAATTCTGAAATTAAACCAATTTTTGTATCAAATAGTTTGAAACCTGCTTCAATATCCATTTTTATACACCTTGAAATTACTAAAATTAAAATAATTTCCCAAGTGTTCATTTGGTGAGAGGCAGTAATCGTTCATAAAACTCAAATCACCATTCTTTTATCAAATCAATTATAATTGGTATTTTGCGTTGCTTTTAAGTAAAAATTGGGAAAAAATAGAGTGGTATGATAATTAGATGGAGTTTCCAAAATCATAGTGCCGATTTCTACGTTCCAATTAATAGCATTACAAAACAACCATCGGGATACAAATACGCATCTTTATGGCTGATGTACTTAAAGGTGTAAACAATAAAAGAAAATATTTTGAGTAAAGGTTTAAAGGTTACATTACTAGTTATCTTGGTGTTAATACTCGATCAGGCGTCTAAGATTTGGGTGAAAACACATATGGGATACGGCGAAGAAATTATGTTGATTGGCAACTGGGCGAGACTTCATTTTACAGAAAACCCAGGAATGGCATTTGGTTTGGAATTGCCAGAACCCTTTGGTAAACTCATATTAAGCCTATTCAGAATTGTTGCCGTTGGTGGATTAATTTACTACATTCGTTTACTCCAAAAAGAAGGTGCCAGCTTTGGTTTACTTTGTAGTTTTGCGCTGATCTTAGCTGGAGCAATTGGAAATATCATAGATAGTGCTATTTACGGATTGATTTTTTCAGCAAGTGGTTATCACTACAGTGGCTTAGCAACGATGTTTCCCGAAGGTGGCGGTTATGCTGGTTTCTTATATGGGAAAGTCGTCGATATGCTTTATTTTCCTATGTTTAGTGGACATTTTCCCGATTGGTTTCCTGTTTGGGGAGGTGAACCCTATTTGTTTTTCAGACCCGTTTTTAATATTGCTGATGTAGCTATTACAACTGGTGTTTTAAGTATCATTGTGTTTCATCGAGGTTTTTTTACAACGCACGATAAGCCTATTGAACCGAAAGAATCAGGAGCAAATACTGTTATAACAGATACTATTAGCGAGGTAGAATCAGAGATAAAAGAAGCGTCGAACGATGAATCTACGGGAGAAGAAAAAGTATAGTTTAAAATGTAACTTTGAGAGGCGGATGCCTGAAGCTATACTGTTTGAACGGAGTGAGTTTATAGATTCTAGCGTTTTTTGTTTCGTTTTTTTGGCAATGAAAAAAATGAAAAGCCCAGCCGGCTTGAGGCGATGACCATCCAATTATAAAAAACCTAAACCTTTAGTTTAAAAGAAACTATGAGTTATAATATTTCAATTGCTCGAATTAGTAATGACTTAAAGTCTATAGTAGAAATTACCGAAAAAGACTGGCTGAACTGCCAAATTGAAAATAAGATTATTTATAGTGTACAAGAAGGTTTTCCAAGTTATTGTCTAAACTTTAAATCTTCTGGTTTTGTAGATTCTTTAGGAATTGACAAGGACTTTAATAGTGGATTCATAGATTCAGCAGTTTTTTATAATAATGATAGAGAAGTAGTAAGGCTGGTAGAAAAATACATATTACATATAGCAAATTCTTTAGAAGCTATAATTTTTGGTGAGGTGAGTGAATTGTATTTTATCCCAGAAATTGGTTTGATAGATAAGGATAAATGCTTTATCAATCAGACTAAACTAACAATAGACGAATTACTAAATGAAGGGATTCATCTTAACAACAATGAGACTCATAAGATTCTAAATATTATTGAAAGAAATAAAAATAAACCTACTTTTTCTATTTTTGATAATCAGTAAAACTTACTTTACCAACTATTAAAATGAGAAAACTCCGACGCCTCTTACTCCGTCTTTTCATATTAATCATCATTCTTATTGCAGGAATTATGATTATCAAAACGCTTACTTTTTCATCAAAACAATTGACAGGAATAACACCCATTGAGCCAGTCGAATTGAATGATGAAGTTACCCAACGTTTCTCAAAAGCGATTCAAATTCCTACTATTAGTACCAATTTAGATACGACTATTTTCAGGAAATTAGATACGTTTATCGTTCAGAACTATCCGAATATACAGCGTGAATTACAACTGACGACGATCAATGATTTTGCTCGTATTTATAAATGGTCAGGCAGTAATCCCAAACTAGAACCCGTTTTATTGATGGGACATACGGACGTTGTTCCCGTAGAAGAAGCTAGTGCAAATCGTTGGACGGTTGAGCCTTTTGGCGGAGTGATCAAAAATGGAAATATCTGGGGACGTGGAACAATTGATGATAAACTCAATGTATTTGCCATTTTGGAAGCCGTAGAAATGTTGTTAACTGAAGATTATCAACCCACTAGAACAATTTATTTGGCATTTGGACACGATGAAGAAGTCAGCGGAACGTTCGGTGGAAAAGCCATTGCGACTTATTTTGAAGAAAACAACATTCAATTTGAATACGTGTTGGATGAAGGGCAAATGATTCTAGAAAATGCTTTGAAAGGTTTAGATCGTCCTTTGGCGATGATTGGCATTGCTGAAAAAGGTTATACAACTTTGACGCTAACGGCACAACTAAAAGACGGTGGACATTCATCCATGCCGCCACACCAAACGGCTGTTGGTGTATTGAGTAAAGCGATCAATAATTTACAAGAAAATCTATTTCCAATAGAAATCAGCGGGGCTACTAAACTATTGTTTGAATATACGGGACCAGAAATGAGTCCACTTTATAAAACTTTATTTGCTAATTTATGGTTAACCGAAAGTTTAATTGTAGGACAATTGAGCAGCGATCCTGCGGCAAGTGCACTGATGCAAACGACCACAGCACCAACTATGCTACGAGGCGGTGTCAAGGATAATGTATTACCTACGAGAGCATCTGCAAAAGTGAATTTTAGGATTTTACCTGGCGAGACCACTCGTTCTGTCAGAGAAAGAGTAATAAGCGTGATTGATGATAAACGAGTAATTGTAAAAGATAATAACCCCGATTCCTCATCCAATCCTAGCCCTATTTCAAGCACCGATAGTTTTGGATTTAGAATATTACAACGCACCGTACAAGAAATTTTTCCTGATGCGGTGATTGCACCTTCTTTGGTGATTGCGATGACAGATAGTCGCCACTTTCAAAACGTTTCCAATAATATTTATCGTTTTCAACCCATTCAAATCAAGCGTTCTACCTTGAAAACCATTCATGGAATTGACGAACATATTAGTGTAGAAAATTATCATCGTGCGATTCGTTTTTATCGGCAGTTGATGATGAATAGTGG
>JAHDFQ010000184.1:0-3615 GCA_020628085.1 Saprospiraceae bacterium | reverse complement strand
GACAATACGACATAGAAATAGATGGGCAACGATTCCCTGTAAAGGAGTATCGAGAGCGACGGAAAGGAGCACGGTTTTCTTTTGGTAAACAACATATTATTTTTAGAATGCCGAGCTTATTGCTGCCGCACCAGCAGAAAGAATGTTTGCGGTGGTTTGAAACAACGCTTCGTCAACGGATTCAGAAAAATCCTGACTTGAAAAAACATTATGCAATTAAAAGTTATCAAACGGGTGATATGGTTCAAGTTGGACAACGAGCATATACCCTTGATATTAAATATACCGACAATAAAACACATAGCGCCAAACTCCGAAACGGTATCATATATTTAAAATTAGCAAAAGGAGCATCTGCCTCAGGCTTACAAAAAAGTATCAAAACCTTGTTGAGTCGAGTGATTAGTAGCGATTTTAAACCGTTTATTACAAGGCGAGTATTGGAGTTGAATCAATTATATTTTCAAAAAGATATTAAAAGTGTCAACCTCAAATACAATCAGAGTAACTGGGGGAGTTGTTCGAGTAAAGGAAATATAAATTTATCATCTCGCCTGCTGTTTGCACCTGAATCGGTCATTGATTATGTGATTATTCATGAATTAGCACACTTACTAGAAATGAATCATTCTCCAAGATTTTGGAAATTAGTCTCCAATGCGATGCCTGAATATAAAGAAAAGGAACAATGGTTAAAAAAGAATGGTGTACAGTGTGATTTCTAAGAGTTGATTTCTTTTTCTATCAGTTTCAGACTAGCCGAACACCCCAAGCGATCGGCACCTGCTTCTACTAATGCTAGTGCATCTTTACGTTTTTTGATACCACCTGATGCTTTAATTTTGATATTGGAAGATAGGTATTCTCGTAATAAGCTTACTCGTTTGACCGTTGCTCCACCACCTTGAAAACCAGTAGATGTTTTGACATAATCGACACCAAATTCATTGCAAATTTCACATAGTTTTTTGACTTGCTCTTGGTTAAGCAAGTTCATTTCAAAAATAATCTTAATCGTTTTGCCTCGCATATGAGAAATACGAGTGACACTATCAATATCGTTTTTGACGTAATTCCAATTATTGCTTTTGACAGCACAAATATTGATGACCACATCTAGTTCATCTACTCCGTCATTGATAGCACGTTTAATTTCTTCAACCTTGGCAGGAATAGTAGAGTAGCCCATTGGGAATCCAATAACCGTGGCTATTTTAATAGGCGAATCCTTTAAAAAATGACTAGCTTCTTTAACGTAAAAAGGAGGCACACAAACAGCCGCAAATTCATTATTACTGGCCTCCGTACAAACTTGCTTAATATCATCAACCGTGCAATCAGGTTTCAATATTGTATGGTCAATGATTTTTCCTAGATTCATCTAATATTTTTGAAAAACAATTACTGTTAGGTGATAGGTTATGCAATTTAGGACAAAAAATGATACCAAAAAAAATCTGAATGCTTTAAATTTGATATTTTACATATTTTAATACGTTTGGGTATTGAAAACGTATGTTTTACAAAAAATAAAATTTTGTTAAAAAAATAGGAATCCAAATTCCACAATTTGAATTCCTATAAAAAGTAATATTGACTTTACAAAAATCTACTTTTTAACAAATCTCTTCGTCAAAATTCCTGATGTTTGTTGTATCTGAACGAAGTAAATCCCTGCTTGATAATGTGCTACGTCAATGGTCGTTTGCCAGTTCTGCATTGGAGTACTCCTACTTTCAGTATGTAGCAATTGCCCTGAAGCATTATAAACGTTTAAAACCGTATTTTCAATAACTTTCATTCCTTCCACGGTCACACTGATTTGATCAATTGCTGGATTAGGAAAGGTCAAAATACGAGCGTCAGCTATCGTTGAAATACTGTTCGTCTCGTCTTCAGTCAATTGAAGTGTTGCACAATCCGCACCGTCGCCACCTGTTCCACCATTTCCATTTACACCATTTCCACAGGAATAAAAGGTGACAGAACCTGCACCTTCTGTAGGAGCTGTCCATTTTACAGAAAAAGTGCCATTATTGCCTACACCATTTTGTTCTGCATAAGAACGACCAGTATTAGAAGCAGTTGCAATTTTTACATTGCTAGCTGGTGCTGACCAACCATCGACATCGCTATCGTTGCTGTCAATTAGAGCTACTGCTTGAAAACCGTATCCATCAGGTGCTGGGCCACCAACATGATTGACAACGAAATTAACATCATACGTCTGACCAGGTTTGTAAGCAGTAATTGGACTTCCCCCATCCAATACTTCAATGTCTAATGTTACCTGAATATTACCTGATCCATGACAAGTTTGGCAAGTACGAGGAGATCCGTTTGAAAGTGTTTCATCGCCAGGTGCACCTGTGTTTCCTTGTCCATTGCCATCGGCACGGCCATTGGAGTTTCCGAGGAAAAGAGAAGCTACCAAAACAGTAATAAATAAAGTGTAAATAATTTTAAATTTCATATTTATTTTTTTGAGTTATTAAATTTATTCTTTCAGCAATTCTCGGTTTATTTTTTTCATACATTATTTTATTCTTTTCCATTGATGAAAAGAACCAAACCTGCCCGACGCAGGCGGGAATCTAGTCGAATCGCACATTTCTCAGAATTTTGACCTAGATTTTTAATTTTTTCCGCTTCGACTCCAAAAATCTAAAAATTCTCCCTATCGGGCGGTCAAAATTCTGGAAATTGCTTTTTTCGACCCTGTAATTTTCATAAAGATATGAGCCAGTCTAGCATTTTTTGATAGATTTCAATTTCTTATATAATTATTTTTTTAAACTGAGAATAGCTGTTATTCTTCTAATGATTTTTGAGGTCGATCAAAACTATTTTCTGGAATCCGTCCTTTCACACCATCAAAATAATTATAAATGACTTCAAAGTCTGCTTCTTTATCACCTGTTGGATAGAAAGGCTCGCTCCATTCCAATATTTTATTTTCCCAATCAAATTTTATCATTACAATAGGAATATTTGCACCCAAAGCAATATGATAAAAACCTGTTTTTAAACGATCCACTTTATTACGCGTTCCTTCCGGGGCTATACAGATAGATAACTCGTCGTGGTGTTTATATGTTTCAATAACAGCGTCTACAAAATTATTATTTTTAGTTCTGTCAACTGGTATACCTCCGAGCCACCGCATGAGACCACCGAAGGGCGGTTTAAACAACGTTGATTTACCGACATATTTTATATCTATGTCAAAGGCAGGTCTTAATAATACACCAATTGGAAAGTCCCAATTGCTTGTGTGAGGAATCGGGATAACTACATTTTTGGGAGCGTTCTTTGGAAATTCACCTATAATTTTCCATCCCCACCATTTTAATATTTTTCTACTTAACCAAGATTTCATGAATAGTTTAAATTTGAATCTACTAGTAGTGATGCACAAATAAATTTACTTACTTGAATTTATTTTTACTTGTGCCCTAACATAAATCTACAATTTTTTAACTAATTTACGTTTTACACGTGTATATACTTTCAACTTTTGATAAAAAACGATAATTTGCACGTTAGTAAAACAAAATTTTAGACACTTTTCTATCCAAAATATTTTACTAAGTAACGGACAAAAAATAAGTCCGA
>JAHDFQ010000183.1 GCA_020628085.1 Saprospiraceae bacterium | reverse complement strand
CAGCATTTTTTTGATCTCAAAAATTTCTGCCCGCTTTTTTAGTACCCCTTACTTATGAATTATCACTCGATAATTCATGATATTTTAATCTATAGCTTATGGTAACAATACCGCATCAACTACATGTACTACACCATTTGCGCCTTGTACATCTGTTAATACAATATTTACCGATTGTCCGCTCGTTGTTTCCAACTTCGCTCCATCACTCAAATCAACCGTTAATGTTCCACCAATAGAAGCTACTTCTTGATCATCAGATAACTCATCAGACTGTACATTAGCGTTTTGTACAACGTGGTAGTTTAATACTGCTTCTAAAGTACCTACAGGAATATCACCCAACTCATTCCACTCATTGTTAGAATCTAACAATGCCTGAAAAGCCGCGTTGGTTGGTGCAAATACGGTAAATGGCCCATTACCTGATAAGATAGAAACGAAATCAGCACTCAAATCGTCACGAGTTAAAGCTGCAACCAAAGTAGAAAAGTTAGGATTATTCAATGCTATATCTACAACACTTGGTGGTAACATAACTTCATCAATAATGTGTACAGTTCCATTGGTAGCATCTACATCTGTTGTAATCGGCATAGCTGAACCATTAAATTGAACACCACCTGTTACATCAATTTGTAAGACAATTTGCTCGCTATTTGGTCCAGTAGCCAAAGAAGTGACATATGAATCTGTTAAATCTGCGGCTTGTATATCTGCTGCCAATACATGAAACTTCAATACGTTTTCTAATGTTGCATTGTCAATATCAGCTAGTGAATTCCAATCTTCATTTGAATCTAATAAAGCTTGAAACGCATCATTGGTTGGTGCAAATACGGTGAAAGGCCCATCCATTTGTAATGTGGATACTAGGTCTGCTTGTTGTAAAGCTGCTACTAGAGTACTCAAATCATCTGTTGCAATTGCTGTGTCAACAATGTCTAAAGGAACTACTGGTGTAGGTTCAACTGTTTCATCGTCATCGCCACAAGAAGTGAAGGTAAATAGACCAAGCGCTAAAATACCAAAAACTAAAAATTTAAAGTTTTGCATTATTTATATGTTTAAAAAATGGTTAATAAATGTGCAATTAGAACAGGTTCAGGGTATTTTTGTTTAATCAATTGATACAAACAAAGAAAAAAGGTTAAACAATGTAATGTTTTTGTAAAGCTACTAGCAAAATGAAACTAAGGGGTATTCATTTTTAGGATACTGACTTTTAAAATTATAAATCAGGAATACACAGTATAAAATTTATATATTGTCTTATTATTACAACTAAAATCCTAGTCTTATGAAACCGTTAGTTATATTACTATTATCATTTCTCATTTTTTATCATACTAATGCACAATCTTCTTGTGATGACCCTACTAATACTGATGAAATGAATGTTAACTCTATTGAATCAAGTCTTCCAATAACAGGCTTCATCTCTGCTCAATCATTTGGACAGACATTTTCATATTATAATGATGATTTAGAAGAGCAGAAGGATTTAGATATAGATATAAAGTTATGGGTGGCGGGTCTTGATCCATTAGGAAATTTAAAAATGGCTGCGCAAACATATAGCACATTAAACGGAGATAATGACTTTTGGACAGGGCCACTTGATCCTGCAACTGGAACTACAAATGCAGCGAATTGCTCAGATTGGGATCAACAATTTACGGTGACTCGTTCTGATATAGAAATATTCTTAACTGATTTTATAGATGGTAATGTAGATCAACCTATTCCTCCTTCTGTTTTGTACTGGCCAGCTCGTGGTAATAATAATTTTTTTGATCAATATGGTTTTGAACTTCCAAACACTTCTCAAGGTTTAGCCCCCTTTCTGGATCAAAATGAAAATGGGGCATACGAACCCGAGCTGGGAGATTACCCATTCATAAAAGGAGCTGATAAAGCAGTTTGGCGAGTTATTAATGATGCAGGTGGTGTTCATACAGAATCCAACAGCAATGCAATGAATGCTGAAATTCAGATTATGGCTTATGCTTACGATGTACCTAATAATGCTGTAAATAACTCTATTTTTTATGATTTAAAATTTATTAATCGAGGCATAGAGCGTTTAGATCAGATGACGATGTCGCTATGGACAGATCACAATATAGGTAATTGTGGTCTAAGACAATTTTCAGGTTGTGTCCCAAATGAAGATATAGCTTTCTTTTATAGTAATTTAACATTAAGTGGTGATTGTGTTTGTAATAATATAGTTCTAGATAATTGTATATATCCTATAGTTGCTGTCAAACTACTCCAAACGCCTTATGCTGCTATGATTTTCGATGAAAATGGCGAACTTATCCCTGCTCCATCTGGTATTTTTCCAGATACCCTAGCTGAATCAGGTTTATCTTCATTTATTTATTATAATAACGGTAGTGTAGGAATGCCACCTCCTAATACAATAGATCCACAAACAGCACAGGAGTATTATCAATATATGAACGCCAAGTATCGTGATGGTTCGCCCGTTATATATAACGGCGAGGAAGTGAAATATATGTCGTCAGGTAATCCTGCTAATTTTGATGAATGGTCTTTTTGCAATGGAGAAGATTATATCGTAAGCGATTATCGTTCACTAATGAACATGAGTGGATTTATTCTTGATCCTGGTGCTGTATCAAATGTAAGTTTTGTCGTTTCAGTCAATCAAGATATTAATACACCTTGTCCAGATACAGATGTACTTGTAGATTACATGGATGATGTAAAAAACTTCTGGGAAGAAAGTAGATTGGTAGGAATTAATGAACCTGTTTCTAATAGCTCAAAAATTAAAGCTTTCCCTAATCCAATGCTAGCTCAAACCACTTTTAGCTTAGAAGAACCCAATGAAAATATTCAGTACATTCAATTAATAAATACGATGGGTCAGATCGTTTTTTCATCAAATAATATTAATCAACAGCAAATATCTATAAGTAGAAACGACCTAGAACATGGCGTCTATTTTTACAAAATTAAAACATCTAAACAACATTTATTTACTGGAAAATTATTGGTTCAGTAATGTAGTACCAAAACCTTTCTTTTTCTAATTCCGTTATTCCTTTTATGCGCATTATTCAAATAACGGATTTACATATTGGACAGGAAGGGGCAAGTGACTATGGGGTAGATTCACGAGCAAATTTTCTGAATATCTTAGCAGAAGTGAAGTTTGCTGCGCCTGACTATTTGGTCATCACGGGTGATCTTTGCATGAAAAAAGGGGAAGAGGTCACCTACCAATGGATAAGAGAACGATTAGAAAAACTAGATATTCCATATCTCTTGATTCCTGGCAATCATGATAGTGCAGCTATGATGCGTGAAGTGTTTGAGATGCAACACGTAAAGGCGAAAGGTGCACTGTATTATGCGCTGAAATTAGGCAAACAGACTTGCTTATTTATTGATAATAGCAAGGCTCGGCACTCGGAAGCACAACTCAATTGGCTAAGTCGGCAGTTGTATCAAGCAGAAGGGGAATTAGTTATCTTTTCGCATTACCCACTTTTGCCGACGGGTGTCGCTTTTATGGAAAAAACGCATGGCTTGAAGGATCAAGAAGCCGTATTAACAATTTTGGAAACATATGCTGATCCGATTCATATATTTTGTGGACATTTTCATGTCGAAAAGACCGTTCATTACAAAAATATAAACCTTCATATTACACCTTCTTGTCAAGTACAAGTACATCCTTACCAAACCAATTTTGCAATAGATCATAATCGAGTGGCTATGCGAGTGATTGACTTGGAACAACAGTGTTTTCAAACAACTGTTCGGTATATTGATGGAGTTAAAGTTTAGTTTTTTAGTCTAAAAGCATTTCTACAAATAAAAAAAGCCCACTTCTGATAGAAGTGGACTTTTTGAAAAAACCAATTAAGTTTTTATATTTCTTAAACTTTAATCACAAATCATTAAAATATATACTCATTTGCTTTAATACAAGCATCTGCTACTAATCGTCGATCTTTTTTCACATTTGTAGGAATGTAGTTCGTGAATCGTTTTAAACCTAACAACATCGTTTTCAACAAATCACCTTCTGCAAAAGAAACCAGTGCATCCGTTGCATTTTTATGTACACGTGCGTTGGCATCCGTAAAGAAAACTCTTAAAATAGCATCGTAAACTTCCTGATCTATTTTATTATCTTTTCCAACCAATTTCTCTACACGCAATAAAGCAGATTCTGCTAAGAAAATATCGGTCATCATATCCGCAACATTCATCAAAATTTCTTGCTCCTCTTTCAAGTTCAGCTCGCCGTCCATCTGCATTTTAGCAGCAGCCCCTGCTACCATCAACACCACTTTTTTGAAGTCTTTTAATGCTTTGCGCTCCTTACCATAAGTACCTTCTGGTTGATCGAAACTTGGCATTGAAGTCAATTCTTTTTGAACCGCCCATGCTGGTCCTACGATATCTAATTTTCCTTTCATGGCACGTTTCAACAACATGTCTACCATCAACATACGGTTGATTTCGTTTGTTCCCTCGTAAATTCTAGAGATACGAATATCACGGTATCCTTGTGCAATACGACTTTCTTCTGAGAATCCCATTCCACCATGAATTTGTAATGCTTCGTCTACTACATACGTTCCAATTTCAGAACCTGCAATTTTTAAAATAGAACATTCGATGGCATACTCTTCCGCTGCTTTTAACTTAGCTTCTGTTTCGCCCATTCCTTCTTCTTTCAAATCTGCAATCATATCAGAAATCAAATTTGAAACTCGATAATTAGCAGCATCTACTGCGAAAATTTGGATGGCACTTTCTCCAATTTTGTACTTGATAGCACCAAAGTTAGAGATCGGTTGTTTGAACTGAACACGCTCGTTTGCATAATTAACACCTAAGTTGAAACTATATTTTGAACCACCGACCGCCATCAAACCTAACTTGAAACGACCAATATTCAATACGTTAAAGGCAATTAAGTGTCCTTTACCAATTTCGCCTAAAACACTATCTTTTGATACTTTTACATTCTCAAAAAAGACCTGACGTGTAGAAGAACCTTTGATACCTAATTTCTGTTCTTCGGCACCTAATGTAAATCCTTCCGCACCTCTTTCTACAATAAATCCTGTAAATTTGTTTCCATCAACCTGAGCAAATACCACAAAAACATCTGCAAATCCAGCATTGGAAATCCACATTTTTTGCCCATTCAATATGTAATGCTCTCCATCTTCGGTTAAATCTGCACGTGTTTTAGCTGCTAGTGCATCTGAACCAGAACTAGGTTCTGTCAAACAGTATGAAGCAGCTAATTCTCCAGAAATCAAACCTGGTAAGTATTTTTGTTTCTGAGCATCTGTTCCAAAATATAGGATCGGTAACATTCCAATACCCGTATGAGCCGCATAAGTTGTCCCGAAAGAACCCGATGGGCCAAAGGCTTCAACAATAACAGAATTGGTATTAGTATCCATTCCCATACCTCCATATTCCTCAGGCATGTGTGTACCAAGCAATCCTAAGTCTGCTACTTTCTTCAAAATTTTAGCCGCAATGTTATCTTCCTGCTTTTCTATTTTTTCATTGTGTGGATATACCTCATTTTTCAAAAACTCCTCAATCATTTGACGAGTCATCAACTGCTCCTCGTTTAAATCTTCTGGAGTGAACGTATCTTTAGTTGTAGATTCTTTAATCAAAAAAGCACCACCTGATAGTACTTCCCCTTTGATGTCATATTCTGGATTCTTAGTCATTATATTTATTTTTTTCGTCGTTTAATAAAATAGTATAAACTGAACGTTTTTTCGATTTTAGCGAATTTTCGCTGTAATATACAGGCTTTTTATTTCATAGTAAAGTAATTCTAGCGAAAATTCGCTAAAAATTTGTCTAACAATGCTTTTTTCAGAATAATTGACAGTTTTTTGATAAAAAACAGAAGATTTTGGTTGTTACAAAATATGATTTTTTCAAACCATCATTCATCACATAAGTTATATATTAGCTTTAGTATTTTCTACATTAACCATTATTTACACTTACTTTTCTTATGCGAGTGATTTTATTTATAATGATTTGCTCTCCTCTTTTTTTATCCGCCCAATCTGTTTTTTACGAAAACTTTAATACAGACGCAAATGCTTGGCAACTTTCTACCGTTGGTGGTGGTAATGCTTGGCGTTGGTTTAGTGATCAGGGAACGAATATGTCGGGTGGATTACGCACTAAGGTAGCCTCGGCGGGTAACTATTTTATCAGTCCTGGTATGAGTTTGACCGCTGGACAAGATTATACCATTTATTATATGGGCAAAAAGAATATTAGTACCAGAGATCGACACATCTATACTTATGTGAATGATTCTGCTACTGTAAGTACAGATATGCTGCTTTTAGGTGATGCCTATTTTGAACCAACGACCTATTCTCAACCACCCTTCGAACTACAAACCTTACAGTTTACACCTGATTCTACGGATACTTACTATTTTGTGAATGTCGCAGAGGGTACAGGATATGTTTTTCTTTATGTAGACGATTATGGTGTAGAAGTCGCAAATCCTCCAACCATTGCTTGGACAAGTGTCTTGTCAGATACAACGATAATTGAGGATACTGCCATTCAATATGATGTGTTAGCAAGTGATTCCGATGGGTCGGTAGATAAAGTAGAATTTTATATTGACCAACAATTAGTTTACACTGATTATACTAATCCGTTTAGTTTTGATACGATTCCACCTTTGCCAGGAATTTATGATGTCCAAGCTATTGCATATGATAATCGAAACTTGTCAGATACTACTGATATAATTGAAATGACGGTTACATTCCCCGATGGTAGTTTGCAAGAATATGTACACTATGATATGGAATCAATGACAGAATATTGGGATTTGTATGGTGGATGGCGTTCTTTTGGTTTAGGTTATTTAGGTAGTCAATCGTTATATGGGCAATATTTACAAACAGGAAATTATGCTTCTAGTCCCCCACTTTTTTTGAAAAAAGATAGTATTTATACCATCGAATGGCGTCAAGATGCTAAAAGCAACAATAAAAGTATGGACGTTTCTATTCATACTGATCGTGGTTTAGGAGGAACAATACTAGCTTCCGTTATTGTCAACTCAAGTGATGATTTCACACCTGTTCATTATGCTACATTTACCCCTTCTGCTGACGATCATTATCACATTACTTTTTCTTGTCCAGAGAATAGCGGTTATAAAAAGTTGATCGTAGATGAAGTCCGCTTGCGAGGTACACATAATCAAGCTCCTTTTATTCCGTTTTTTGAGTTAGACACACCCATTAAACGGATTATCGAAGGTGCAGATTTTACTACTCCTACTGTTCCGTTTGATGTCGATGGAGCGGTTGCAAGCATGTCGCTATATGCCAATGGTGTTCATGTAGCAACAGATAATATAAGCCCATTTGAACCTATCTGGACTAATGCACCAGTTGGTAATTATGAAATATATTATCAAGCAACTGACCAAGAAGGTGCTACAAATATTAGCGCAAAAGATTCACTAGAAGTTGTGGCAAATCCTTTTTCTGCTGTCAGTTATTTGGGCGATTCGGGCGATGATGAAATACGAGGTAGTCTTTTTACCAAAAATAATAAAATAGTATTGGCTGCCAACCTATCTGCACCTCCTCAAAATGTTACAACAACCTATTTAGCTGGTACAACTTCTCTTGATAACGGTTACTTACTTTTGTTAAACGAAACAGGGACGATCATTGAAAAATCAGTAGTCGTTGCAGATAAAATTGGAGATTTGACAAAAGATGATTTAAATCGGATTTATGTCGCTGCGGGAACAAACGGCATTATTCAAATAGATGCAACACTCTCCAATATTTTATATCAACAGTCGCTCACAGATCGAGCACATAGGATTGATGTAGGTTCAACAGGTTATGCTGTGGTGTTGACAAGTCCTAATTCTAATTACGACGATGTGAAACTAGCCAATAGTACGGTTTATCTATTTGATCCATTGGGTAGCCTGTTAAATTCTTTTAGCGGTGGTATTGTTTTCACAGATGATGTTGCCATAGACGAGACTACTCAAACCATCGTCACTATTGGATATAAAAACATTTCAGCAAACACACCTCCACCTGAAAATGCTAATTTTCCAGTTGATGTACCACAATTCAAAGGTTTTGATTTTGATGGAACACAACGCTATTTTGGCTATAATTGGAATGGTGATAATACATCTAATGATTGGTTAAATTTAGCCGAAAATAATATGGCCGATACACGTGCGACACGTTGTACGATTGGTAAAGACGGACTTTTATATATTATGTATGAAGTTGATGGTGGTAATACTATTCTTAGATACAAGCCTTTTGATAATCTAGCAACAACAACTACTATTGGTGGAGATGATTACTCCGAATTTTTTAATACTAGTACAGAACCCAAACTGATCGTCGGACGATATGATCCATTCACAGGTAATGATATTTTACATCAACGTTTTACAGCTCGACTCTCTAATGGAAGTGGCAATACCATTCGTACTAAAAATGGAGCTATCGAAGTAGATCGGAATGGAGCAGTTTATATCGTTGGAGAATCTGCTTCTGGGATTCCAATCAATTTAGAACCACTACCTGGAACGTATGTGGGAGGAAGTTTTGTGTTGAAACTGAGTCCCGATTTTACAACACGTGAGTTGGTCACTCGATTTACACGAGGATCAGGAAAATGTATTGGATTAGGTAGTGATGGAGCTTTTGTGATGGGTGGCATGTCCCATTCAGAACTGTTCGACTATAATGCGATACAGACCACACTAAACAGTGCAGAAGATGCTTGGTTTGCGGTCATTCCTTCTACTTGTATACCCAAAAATGGTACGTATTATATCAATCAAAACAACGCAGACAATGTGTCTACTTTCGCTACGATTGCAGATGCTTTTCGGTTTTTAAATGAATGTGGTATGGATGCGCCTGTAACCCTTGAAATTATTACAGGATCAGGACCTTATACAGAATTACTAGACCTATATACAGTTTGTGGAAATTCGGACATCAACTGTATTACGATTGATGGAAACGGAGAACAAGTTCAAGTTAATATTCCTTCTTATGCTGATTACTTTTTGAAAACCAATAATGGCATTTCTATACAATTTATTGATATTCAAATAGATTGACAA
>JAHDFQ010000182.1 GCA_020628085.1 Saprospiraceae bacterium | reverse complement strand
ATTTTTCCGCTTCGACTCCAAAATATTAAAAATTCTCCCTGTCGGGCGGTTAAAATTCTGGAAATTGCTTTTTTCGACACATTTAATCCTCAAAAAATGGTTCTCTTTATAGTATTTACACTTATTATATATTTTTATTTCAAACCAAAATCGCTGATACTAAATACTTCATATTAATATTCTAAATGATCTGTATTTTTAGAAATAATGACCGCAGATTGAAGGTATTGTCCCGTTTGAGAAAATAGAAATTCCATTTTTTGATAAACTTGGTTCTTTTTAGTGTTTACAACTAATTCATAATGTACGGTAGGTATGATTTCAGGACTGTCTTCATTCAATAATCGTTTAATAGATTCTTGATCGCCTGTATATTGAATTTGTACTTTTTCAATCTTATATTTTGAAAATTGTGTCTTTAAATAAGTCGAAATTTCTTGTTGAATATCAGCTGGTAAACTAGACCATTTTACAGTTATTTCAATATCTTCGAAAACACCATTTTTATCAAATTCAACACTATGTCGTTTTCCTCTATATTTGGTTTTGGCTTCTATTGATGTTTGATCCAAACCAACTTCTTTATACCATTTTATTTTTTTGTCAAAAGGCAAATTTGTAACGAAGCAACAGGCAGCCGTTGGAATTTGATTTCCATCAATACGAAATTCCTTTTCGTATTTGGTTTGTCCAACCACCAAATTATTGAATAAAAAAATGGTAAAAATTATCAGTAAAAATCGCATAAATGACTATTTGGTCTCAATAACATCATATCCCCACAATCCCTTATATATCGAAAGATCAATCTGGTCGCCACGTTGATTATCAAGATACATAGGGGTATCTATTCTTGTTCGTTCAATCTGCCCATTTCGGACAAAAAACACATAAAAGCCCGTTGGTTGAACTCCTTTTTGAAGATCAGTCTGTGTAATTCCGTATTGAGCAAAAGGTTTCATTTCTATAAACTCTACCTGTTCTACTTGACTTTCATATGGACTTAAAAGTCGGTTGGTCAGCATAAAAAAGATAGGCAGCACTAACATTCCAATAAAAACCATCAATAGATATATTTTGACTTTATCTAAGCTATCTTTTACAGACTTTGTCAACCTATAACCTATTAATCCACCAAAAATAAGTCCAACGACAATTCCTCTAAAAATCAATGATTCTATCTCAAATACTCGACTAAAATATGGAATTTCTAGTGCATATAAAATGACGAGCAAAGTAATAAGCACCAAACTCAAAACGACTTTCCAAAGGTCTTTTTTCTCTGGACGAACTCGGTGGCTTCCACCACCATCAGGAAAAATATCAGTATTAAAAAGCATAATTAAGTACCTAAAATTTCTTTAGTCGCTGTCCAGACATCTTCAAACACTTGTTCTATCGTTTGGGCACCATTTATAATGACCACATTATCTTTTTTTCCTTCTTTCTCAATCGCTTCTAAATAATTTTTGCGAACTGTCGTAATTTTTTCTTTTGTCTCAAATAAATCCTTAAAACTGCGATTTTTATTAATCCGTTCCATGCTTTCCTCTACTGTAATATCGAGATAAAATACAATATCTGGACGCAGTAAATCGGCACAAACTTTATTGGTTTCGATCACCCAGTCTTGTGGTAGAACAGGAACATGATAAGCATAAGACGAATAATAATAACGATCCGAAATAACGTGTGTTCCTTCGTTTAGAAACTTCAACATACCCATTTGATCGTTTTGAATATGATCTAAACGGTCTGCCAAAAATAAAGCCGCTATGGTCTTTCCGTCGGACTTAATTCGACGATTCAATATATTTCTAATCACAGAACCTATTGGACTATCTGTTGGTTCAAACGTTTTATGCACTTTACCAATTTGCCGATTTATTCGATCATACAACATCTGGCTAACTGTTGATTTTCCAGATCCATCGATTCCTTCAAAAACGATAAACTTTCCTCTTTTACTCATTATATCTTTTTTCATTTTTTGTAATTCACAAAATACCAATATTATCCATAAATCTATCAATTCTTAAAAATTCCACTCAAATTATACATACACTTTCATGTTATATCTCCAAGTATTTCGTCACAGTTTAACCGTAAAATCACACTATTTAATTTTCATTGCACATATATTATTCAATTAGGAAAAATGTGATGAATCAAACAGGAAGTTCAAACAAATACATCAACAGACTACTCACTCTTATGGTAGTATGTTTACCTTTCGCACTATCTGCACAAGTGGAAGCTGGTTTCGGTTTTGATTCAAATGGAATGGCTTTGTGTGCTCCTGTCAATATAGAATTTCAGGATCAATCAGACGGAGATGTTGCCTTTAGAAATTGGGAAATAAACAGTATTCCTTTTTCCAATGAAACCAACCCTAGTTATAATTTTGATACTTCTGGTATTTTTGAAATCTGTTTATCTGTCACAAATATTTGGGGTGATTCAGATCAAATGTGCGACACGTTAACTGTTAACAGTATAGAAACGCCTTCCTTTTCGGCTGATCGAACCTATGGGTGTGATGTGCCTTTTCAAGTTGCTTTCCTTCCTGATAGTTCTATTTTGGTTAACTCCAATTATGCGTACTTTTGGGATTTTGGGGACGGTTCAAGTTCTACGGCTTCTGCCCCTTTTCATCAATATATTACGGAGGGTTCTTTTGATGTTTCCTTAACTATGACTGATGTTAATACCGGTTGCTCAAATATTCGAGTAAAAGAATCGTACATTAATGTTGGTGCACCAAACGCTGAATTTGATATTGAAATTATTGAAAATGGCGACTGTACTACTACCGAAGTTCAATTTAATTGGTCAGGTATAGATACAAATATAGATTTTCTCTGGAATTTTGGTGATGGAACGACGTCTTCAGAAATAAACCCTCGATACACCTATACTCAATTTGGTTGTTTTCAACCGACATTAACTCTTTCCATCGGAAATTGTTCCAATTCTTATACACTAGAAGATTGTATTAACGTCAATGGCTCGACCAACCTGTCCTATACCACTTTAGGTGATTTGGTAACCTGTGACCCCGCAGGAACGGAAGTACAGTTTTTCGCTCTTGCTCCAACGGGCAGTACTTACTTATGGAATTTTGGAAACCTTGGAACTTCCACAGAACAAAATCCTTTATTCTTTTTTGATGAAATTGGCGAATTTCCCGTTTCGATGACTGTATTTTTTGAAGACGGTTGTTCTATTAGTGTCGTTGAAGAAACGGTTGTGGTAGATTCTATACGTTTAGAAATTCAAACGAATACAAACGGTGGTTGTGCCAATACAGCCATTCAATTTGAGCAAATTATCCAACTTCCATATCAAATTGTAAGTTATAATTGGGATTTTGGTTTTACATCTTCTACCCTAGCTCAGCCCGAAATTACATTTCCAGATACGGGCAGCTATGATGTTTCATTAGAAGTTGTTGCCGAAAATGGTTGCACTTCGTCAATTGAACTAGTTGATTTTATAGAAATAGGTGATGTAGTAACCGCTGATTTTACAATAAGTGCCGTTAGTGCTTGTGCCGATGAACCTATCTTTTTTGAGATTATAAACCATAGCGAATTTGATGATGTTTTGTGGGATTTTGGTGACGGAACAACCTCTTCTGAGGTCAACCCTTTTCATTATTTTGAACAATCAGGTTTAAATACGATCAGTTTGACGATTTCATTGGATGGATGTTCACAGACAATTATTAAAGAAGATGTAATTGAAATCATTCCACCGATTGCACGCTTTGAAGCTGAAACCAATTGTGATAACCTAACTGTTACTTTTTCCAATCAATCTGAAGGAGCAGTTATTTATAGCTGGGATTTTGGTGATGGAACGACGTCTTCTCAAGAAAACCCAACCCATGTCTTTCCAAATGCGGGTGACTTTGAAATATCTTTGTCGGTAGAAAGTAGTGGCGAGGTTTGTTCAGACGTCGTTAGTATGATCGTAACCGTTGGTGCGCCAGTGGCAGCATTTTCTTTTGAAAACGATGCTATTATTTGTGCTGGTGATGCATTAGAAGTCATGAATACTTCTCAAAATGGTGTTACATTTGAATGGATCTATGACAATTTTAATGTCGTTTTGAATCCTGATTCTACACAAAATGAAACACCACAATTTGAATTTCCCTATGCTGGAACGTTTACTGGTTTTGGATTAATAGTAACCAACATGGAGGGTTGCACAGATTCTTTCATGCTTTCAGATACCGTATTTGTTAATGAAATTGAATTGGATTTTGAATACGAAACTCAAGGTTTATGTTATCCCATTCAAGTAGACTTTTTTGAAAATTCGACTTCATTAGGAAACGTTATTTCTTATTTTTGGGAATTTGGAGATGGCAATACATCTACCAAAGCGAACCCCTTTCATAATTATACTATTTCAGGAGGTTATGAAGTGCGATTGACAGTAAAAGATGCGTTAGGTTGTGAGCAAACGACCACTCAATTAATAGAAATCATTGCCGAAGAAATCGACGCCACATTTGAAGTGACTCAAAACGATTGTAATTTCTTAGAACTCCATATTGAACATGAAGAAATAGAGGCAGATGGATATACTTTTTTCTGGGATTTTGGTGACGGAACGACGTCCAATTCTAATCAAGTTGAACACATGTATGAGGAAGGAGGAATATATACAGTTTGTTTAACGATCAATAGTCCTTCATGTGAATCGACTTATTGCGAAGATTTAGACGTACAAATACCCGAAGCTAATTTTGAAGTGGACAATGCCTTTAGTCCCTGTCCTAACGAACCGCTTCTTTCTAACTTTGTAGATTTATCAGTCGGTGCAAAACAATGGGAATGGTACTTTGGCGATGAAACAGACGATCAACCTTCGTCTACTGAACCATATCCTTCACACATCTATACAGCTACTGGAAATTACACTGTTTGTCTAATCATTACGAACCAATTCGGATGTAGGGATACGCTTTGTAAAGAAAATTATATTGAAGTGGCTGGTCCCTCAGCTTCTATGTCGCTCGTTACTCAAGAAGGTTGTGATCAAATAGAAATTGGATTAGACATTCAAACCCAAAATACCAATCAGTATATTTTAGATTTTGGTGATGGAAATATACTGGAAGGAACTGGAAATATCAATGAAACGATCCAGCACATTTATACAGAGACGGGTAGTTTTATACCAACGCTACAGCTTACGGATTCTAATGGTTGTTCACTAACGGATTCCTTAACCACAAACATTCATATAAATACTTTAGGTTTCGATTTTGAATCGACTAACCCCATCTTTTGTGCTTCTGAAATACAAGCTATCAGTTTCTTTTCAGTCATGGATGATCTTAATGATATTATTAGTATTAATTGGACATTTCTAGGCGCAGAAACGCCAACTTCCACACAAATAAACCCAACTAATATTGAATACTTATCCGCTGGAAGTTACGATGTAGAAGTTTTGGTGGAAACATCAGATTGTACTTTTTCTATTCTAAAAAAGGATTATGTTATTATAGATATTGTACCAGAACCTATTTTTGAAACTCCAAATTCTAATATTTGTACTCGTACAATGTTACACTTCGAAAATACTTTGGCCGATCTTTCAAATGAACTTGATTTTACATGGTCAATCAATCAAACTCCAATCTTTTTCGGGATAGATTTAGATTATATTTTTGAAAATGGAGGCACTTATGAATTGAGTTTAAAAGCCACGAACGAAAATGGTTGTTCCACTATATACTCGAAAACGATTGAGTTGTCGGAAGGTATTTCTATTGAATTATTAAACGACACGCTCATCTGTCAACAAGAAGAAGTACTACTTTCACCCGTTTTGGAAGCACCTAATGAAGTGTTTTATAAATGGAGTCCTGCGACCGATTTAAGTTGTGAATTTTGTATAGAAACTACTGCTAGTCCGCTTGAAAATACAATGTATCACTTGGAAGCCATTTCATCTGATGGTTGTGTGGCAGAAGATTCTATCCATATCTTAGTACGAGAAGTCCCACCACCAAATATCCAACTTACTGATGAACTGACGATTTGCTTAGGTGAAAGTATTGATATTGAAGCTCTTAGCAATGATAATACAGCTACTTTTAATTGGAATATGGAAGATGAAGGATTGAGTTGTTACGAAAATTGTAATAACCCTACAGCCAATCCAAATGAAACGACGACTTATTTTGTAGAATTGACCAACTCCGATGGTTGTAGCAATCAAGATTCAGTAAGGGTGATTGTTTTGAAAAACGAGGAGTCTATTTTAGGTCAAAATATCAGTTTGTGTGAAGGGGAAAGTGTAGAACTTACAATTCTGAATGGCATCAATCCTGTTTGGGAAAACAATTCAAATCTAAGTTGTATGGATTGTGCCAGTCCTATAGCAAGTCCTAGTCAAACCGAGGTTTTTTATGTTGAAGCGCAAGCAACGAATGGTTGCACACTATACGACAGTATTTTAGTAGAGGTTATTCCGAACTTAGATATTGATGCTGGAGAAAATCAAGCCATTTGTGTTGGAGATTCCGTTTTATTAACGGCTGATTATGACGGTGAAATAATCTGGACCAATCAAGGTGATCTAATTGCTTTAAACGAAATTGAAGTGATGGTTGCCCCAAGTGAAAACACGACTTTTTCGTTGACTGTTTTAAACGGAACATGTGCTAACACCGATCAAATAATGATTGAAGTTTTTGAATCAGTAGAATTATTCACAAGCGACTACATCATTTGTGAAGGGGAGTCGGTTGAATTAGAAGTAGAAGGCGTAGCCAATAATTTTGAATGGTTGCCTACTCCATTTTTAGATGCTCTCAATACAGAAAACCCCACAGCTAGTCCGTCAGAAACAACTTTATTTACAGTGATTGGTTCGGCAGGAACATGCCCAAAAGATACGGCTACAATTTTGATCGAAGTGAAACCAAATCCTATCATTAATCATCCAACTTTAGTTCCATTAACACTAGGTTCAGCTTATCAGTTTGATCCAGATATAATAGGTGAAGGTAACTACCAATATACTTGGTTACCAGATGATGGACTATCCTGCGATGATTGCCTGAATCCAACTTTGATTCCTTCTAGCAATATCAATTACCAGTTGATAATAGAAAATGAATTTGAATGTTCAGATAGCATAAATATACAGGTCAACGTTGATACGCAATGCTCAGAAGATGCCATAGTCACGCCTTCAGCTTTTACACCAAATAATGATGGAGAGAATGATATATTTTATATCCGTGGATCTGCTACTCTGGAATTACTAAAGATTTTTAATCGTTGGGGTGAACCTGTTTTTGAAAGTACAGATAAGCATCTAGGTTGGAACGGTACATTTAAAGGTAAGTTATTAAACAGAGATGTGTACGTCTATTATGTGGAAGCTATTTGTGCTATTGATGGAAGTAAAATCATCAAAACTGGTGATATAACGCTCTTGAGATAGGATACTTAATGGTTTAAATGATCTAATGTTTTAATGCAAATATGACTTATGCTGATTTCGTGAACTCAATACACTATATAAAAAGTTTATTTAAAGTTGTACCACAGCCTTTAGGCTGTTGAGTCGCTCTTTGATTATAAAACATATTTTATACAATGGACTCTATCATCTATTAATTTTATTTTTTTTGAAAAAACAGATTTACATATTTATTTTTTTTTTAGGCTTGTGTTGGCAACAGTCAATCGCTCAAGATACGCATTTTTCGCAAGCCATCAATGCTCCTGTATTGCTTAATCCTGCTTTGACAGGTGTCATGTCTACAGATATGCGAGTGATGTCCAATTATCGTACACAATGGGGATCATTGAGCAAACCATATCAAACCATGTCGGTTGCAGTTGACTTCTCTCCGCTTCGATACTTGTTTAATACGGATGATATTTTGGGTGTTGGTCTCTATTTTATGAAAGATCAAGCAGGAACCACAGAGTTGAATAATACTCAGATTCAAATGACGTTTGCTTATAGTAAATCACTTAATGGGCAAGGCAATAATTATTTAAGTATTGGTGGACAGGTTGGTTATGCCAATCAGCAAATCAATACACAGAACCTCACTTTTGATAACCAAATTGTAGGAAACATATTAGATCAATCCATTTCTAGTGGTGAAAATCTAAATTTTATGCCGAGCAATTACTGGGATGTTTCAGCAGGAATTGGATGGGCGTACACCCCCGAAAAATCAAAAAGTATTTATCTGGGCGCGAGTATTTATCATATTAATGAACCAAATGTAAGTTTCTTTGAAGACTACACCGAATTACTACATCGGAAGTATACAGCATATTTTGGTGGAGAATTTAGAGTCAATTATTTAATGTCGCTGATGCCACGAGGTTTTTTCTTTAAACAAGGTGCTGCGACAGAGTTTACCTATGGTGCTTTGATAAAGTTCAATATTGAAAACTCTGGCAATCGATATGATACCTCTGCTTTTATCATCGGACTCATGAACCGATATAAAGATGCGGTTATTCCAATTTTTAGATATGATTTTCAGAAATTTGGTATTGGTTTTAGTTATGATGTCAATGTTTCTACTTTAAATCCCGTTTCAAGAGGATATGGAGGAATGGAAATATCTATGTTTTATAAAACGCAATTATCTAATAAACGAAGAAGAGGGCGACCACTTTCTTGTCCAAATTTCTAATCAAATTCTATACTATCATCACTCACTCGATCAATCAATCGTTCAATTTCTTGAATAGTTTCTCTACGTTTCAGTTTAGCTCGTTGAACGATCTCCTCTGGATTATTCGTATTTGCAATTTGTATATTATAAAAATTTATCAACGTATTTAAAGCATTCAATCGTGCTGCAATTTTCATTTGTTCTACTTGCTCAAACAGTGCTTTTTCTGATAACTGTTGTGCTCTAGCTGACTTCTTTAGCTCATTTCGATTCAGAGCGATTTCCTTACGTTGCATTTCCAAGTCCTGCTTTTGCAGTACAATCGTAAATATCAACCCTGCAAAAGCCAAACCTGAAAACAGAGCGTTGACTGCACCAAATAAATCTCCAAATGTTCCTCTATGCGACCAGTCTCCTATTGCTACCATAATTAAAACAGCAGAAACGATCCAGATGATAATGACAAGCAATATCATTTTGGTTAGTAAATTATTATTAGAGTTTTCTGTAATCAT
>JAHDFQ010000181.1 GCA_020628085.1 Saprospiraceae bacterium | reverse complement strand
TAAAACTCAACCAAAACATTAAACAATCATTAACACCTCACCTATTGATTATCAATTTATATATGCCTAATTTACGAAGTTAATTTGGTGAAATAAGATTTGATTCGATCAATCATTATTGAATCTCGATCAGCATTGCGTTAAAAGGTCAAAAATTGCAATCTTTTCGAGCAGTTTTGACGTTTAATAAGTCGGCTACAAACATAAGCCGTTTTGAAAAAGGAAATATCCCATTATGGCACAAAAAGATAATTACCAGTTACTCATAGAAAAACTAGATCAATTTATACGAAAGTATTACATGAATCAATTGATTCGAGGCGCATTGTATAGCGTTGCCGTGATCTTGGCATTGTTTATTACACTCAATGTTTTAGAGTATTATTTCTATTTTGATTCTTCCGTTCGGAAGGTTTTATTTTATTCTTTTATCGGAATTAGTGCATTATCCTTGATCGGTTGGGTAATCGTACCTTTAGCTCGTTATTTTCGCTTGGGAAGTATCATTTCACACGAACAAGCAGCAAGTATCATTGGTGAACATTTTACGGGTGTGAAAGATAAGTTGCTCAATGTTTTACAATTGAAACAACAAGCAAGCAATTCTAGTCAAAAAGAATTGATTTTAGCTAGTATCAATCAAAAAAGTGAAACGATCAGTCCTGTGCCATTCCGATCTGCGATTGATTTATCTAAAAATAGAAAGTATTTACGCTACGCTTTACCACCGCTTCTATTATTGCTAGTACTGTTGTTCGCTGCGCCAAGTATTATCAAAGAAGGTTCAAATCGTTTGATTAATAACAACAAAGAATTTGAGCGAGCTGCGCCGTTTCATTTCAATGTTGTACAAGAAGATTTATCGGTTGTTCAATTCGATGATTTTCCATTAACAGTGACGGTTGAAGGTGAAGTGTTACCAAACGAGGTGTTTATTACGATTGATAAATATCAGTATCGTTTAAATAAAGAAAGTGCCAATACATTTTCTTACCAATTTAGCAATGTTCAAAAAGAAACAGATTTCAAACTCTTTTCGGGTGGCGTAGAATCGGAAGATTATACACTCGATGTATTGTTGAAACCAAACGTAACAGGTTTTGATGTCAATTTGGATTACCCTGCTTATACAGGTCGAAAAGATGAAGTATTGAGTAGTATAGGTGATTTAGTCGTTCCAGCAGGAACGAAATTGCAATGGTTATTCAATGCTTTGCACACAGATGATATTAATATCAAATTTTCATCGCAAAATGAACTAACGGAAACGAGCCGAGACAGTGAAGAAGTTTTTTCTTACAAAAAAAGAGCCATGCGAGACGAAACGTATAAACTATATGTTTCTAATAAAGACTTGCCGAATGCGGATTCCATTAGTTATTCAATTACAGTGATTCCTGATGTACATCCGACTATTAGTGTAGAGAAATTTGTAGATAGTACCGATAATAAATTAATCTTTTTTGTGGGAGATGCGTCCGATGATTACGGATTATTAAATCTTTCGTTCAATTATAAAATCAATAAATACAAAGGTGCGCCAGGTGTGGTTCAATCTATCAAAATGGCAAAACCTAGTGGTCGTCAAACGCAATACGATTATACTTGGGATTTGGAAACGTTGGATTTAGGCCCTGGAGATGAATTGACCTATTATTTTGAAGTGTTTGATAATGATGGTGTCAATGGTAGCAAATCTGCTAAAACCAACTTGATGACATACGAGATGCCGACATTGGAAGAAATGGAGGATGAGGAGCAAAAAAATAACGAGGAGATCAAAGAAGACTTAAAAAAATCTATTGAAGAATCGAAAAAAATCAAAGAAGATTTTAAAGAGTTGAGAGAGAAAATGCTTCAAAAAGAAGAAATGGATTGGCAAACTCGAAAAGAACTGGAAAAATTGCTAGAACGTCAAAAAGAATTGGAGCAACAAATTGACAAAGCACAAGAGAACTTTAAAGAAAATATGGAAAATCAGGAAGAAATTTCTGATGTAGAAGAAGATATTCAAGAAAAGCAGGAAAAGTTGGAAGAAATGTTTGAGGAACTGATGAGTGAAGAAATGAAACAGTTGATGAAAGACATTGAAGAGCTACTGCAAGAAATGGATAAAGATGAGGCATTGGAGAAGATGGAAGAAATGGAAATGAACGAGGAAGAACTCAATATGGAACTAGATCGTATGCTCGAATTGTTTAAACAATTGGAACTAGAATACGAAATGGAAAAACAGATTGACAAATTAGAAGAACTCGCAAAAGAACAAGAAAAATTAGCAGAAGAAACCGAAAATCAAGAAAAACCTCAGGAGGAACTCCAAAAAGAGCAGGAAGAGATCAATGAAAAATTTGAAGAAATCCAAGAGAAGATGGAGGAGATCGAAAAGAAAAATGAGGAATTAGAGCAGCCCATGGATATAGATGACCAAGAGGAAGAAATGGAAGATATCCAAGAGGATTTGGATGAAAGTCAGGAACAGTTAGAAAAACAAGACAATAAGAAAGCATCTAAAAAACAAAAAGACGCTGCTGAAAAAATGCAGCAAATGGCAGGAGCGATGCAACAGCAAATGCAGTCAGGCGAAGAGGAGCAGATGGAAGAAGACATGGCTGCTTTGCGGCAGTTGTTAGAAAATCTAGTTGCACTCTCTTTCAGCCAAGAGGATTTAATTGAATATATCGGTCAAACAGGCACGACTACGCCTCGTTATGTGGATTTAGTGCAAGATCAATACCGTTTAAAAGACGATTTCAAAATGATTGAAGATAGCTTAGTGGCGTTGAGTAAGCGCGTTTATCAGATAGAGTCTTTTGTATTGGAAAAAGTAACCGATGTCAAACAGAATATGAATGAAAGTCTGGACGAACTAGAAGAACGCAAAAAACCACAAGCAGCCGAGCATCAGCAATTCACCATGAAAAATGTGAATGATTTGGCTTTGATGCTAAGTGAAGTCATGAACCAAATGCAGCAGCAAATGGCCGCTCAGATGCAAGGCAATCAGATGTGCAATAATCCTGGTGGAAAAGGACAGAATGGAAAAGTTCCTAAAAATAAACCAGGTTCTAAAGGACAGAAATCCCTTGGAGAGCAGATGAAAGATATGAAAGAGCGAATGGAGAAAGGCGAGGGAGGAAAGGCTGGCGAAGGTGGGTCAAGCAAAGAATTTGCAGAAATGGCTGCTCGACAAGCCGCTATCCGTAAGGCACTAGAAAAGCAGCAAAAAGAAGGACAACAAAGTGGTAATGGAACATCCGAAGAACTCCAAAAGTTGATCGATGAAATGAATAAGAATGAAACGGATTTAGTGAATAAACGATTGACCAACGAAATGCTCAAACGCCAGGAAGAAATCATGGGCAACTTGCTCAAACACGAAAAAGCAGAACGTGAAAAGGAATACGACAATAAGCGAAAAGCAGAGGTGGGTCAAGAAAAAGAACGTGAGATGCCACCATCGTTGATTGATTATATCAAAAAACGTGAAGCGGAAATCGAAATGTTCAAAACCGTTTCTCCTTCTTTAAAACCGTATTATAAATTTTTAGTAGAAGAATATTTTAAAGAATTGAAAAAGAACTAAAAAACTAAGTCACGTTCTAAACATTTATTACTAAAGTATTGAAACTTATTTTTAATACTTTAGTAATAAATACTATACAATATAAGTTAAAACAGTTATAAAGACACAGCATTAATTCCAGAACAGGGAAACGTTACTACAAAGGCAGTTTATAATAATTGTCAATCAAACTTAACCGATTACACGAGCAAAACGAAAAAACAAACTACACAATCATAGCTATTGTGCTGTCTTAGATGAGCGAAATAAATAAACTTAGTTTCTTTTAATTAGTGAGTATTATAATTCATTTATAATGAATTTAATAAAGCTAGATTAAAAGAATTAGAATCTAAGTTTACTTTATGAGCCGTTATTTGTAGTCGGAAGGCGCACAATGGATAAATAGGAATATGTTGACCTTAACTTCGAATCCAAAAAATATCAGTCAGGTAGAACCCTTTATCGAAACATTGATAAAACAACATGCTATCAATCCTGAACTGTATGGGAATATTCTCATTAGCGTGACAGAAGCTGTTACCAACGCTATCGTACACGGCAATCAGGCGGACGAGTCCAAAAATGTCTGCATTAAATGTAAAAAGAAAACCAATCAAATTGCTATTCAAGTAAGCGATGAAGGTGTTGGTTTTGATCCCGATAGCTTACCCGATCCTACTGCACCCGAAAATTTATTAAAAATTGGTGGTCGAGGTGTCTTTCTGATGCGTCAACTCTCTGATAATGTGAATTTTATTGACGAAGGGCGTACCGTTGAAATTTGTTTTGCACTATGATGCCATCCAACGATGACACACCTTTAATAGAATTTCACTACGAAGATACCCATTTTGAACTGCCCAACCCTGATTCAGTTCGTACATGGATTCAGTCCGTCATTGCGGCAGAAAAACATCAGTTACGGCATTTAAACTATATCTTTTGTTCAGATAATTATCTACATCACATCAACCTCGAATATCTCAATCACGATACCTATACCGATATTATCACCTTTCCTTTTGCGGAATCCCCTTTGGTAGAAAGCGATATTTTTATCAGCGTAGATCGAGTCCGTGAGAACGCTATTTCTTTCAAAACCTCTTTTGAATCCGAACTCCGACGTGTCATTATTCACGGTGTATTGCACTTGTGTGGTTATGGCGATAAGACAGAAGAAGAAAAGGTGTTGATGCGAAAGAAAGAGGAAGAATATATTTAAGTTGGTATTTTTATACTTGCCGTAAAAATAGAATCGTTAATAAAATATTATATTGTTATTGAGTTTCAAAATGCTGTAGTATCTTGAAAGTAAGATTTACACATTTATGTGTAGAATACTATTTTTTAAAGAACTAATAACTAATCAACCAATAACTAAAAGTTGCGGAGCAACACACTAAATAATATACAATGAATACATTAGCCATAGCAGAAAAAGACCTGAATAAAAATGGGTTTTTAGATATAGACGTTGATCCAACACTTGATTTAGTAGCAGAGATCAATAAACTAAAAAAAGAGAAAAACGCTATTATTCTAGCGCATTATTACCAAGAAGGTGAAATCCAAGATATAGCAGATTATGTAGGCGACAGCTTGGGTTTATCCCAACAAGCTGCTAATACCGATGCAGATATTATTGTATTTGCAGGGGTACACTTCATGGCAGAAACAGCCAAGATGTTATCACCCGAAAAAAAGGTATTACTACCCGATTTAAAAGCAGGTTGTTCTTTGGCAGATTCTTGTCCACCACCTATTTTTAGAAAATACAAGGAAAAATACCCCGATCATGTCGTGGTGAGTTACATCAATTGTACCGCAGAACTCAAAACATTAACGGATATTTGTTGTACATCCACCAATGCCGTTCAAATCATAGAAAGTATCCCAAAGGATAAGGGAATCATCTTTGCACCCGACAAAAATTTAGGTGCATACTTGCAAAAGAAAACAGGGCGAGATATGATTCTGTGGAATGGTAGCTGCATGGTTCACGAGATTTTTTCACATGAAAAGATTACAAAACTAATGCTCCGTCACCCAGAAGCCAAGTTTATCGCACACCCAGAATGCGAACCACACTTACTAGAAAAGGCAGACTATATTGGCTCAACGAGCGGACTATTACGTTACACCAAAGAGAGCGATGCTGATACGTTTATTGTAGCTACTGAGGTGGGTATTATCCACCAAATGGAAAAGCAAACGCCTAACAAAACATTTATTCCAGCACCGCCAAATAACACCTGTGCTTGTAACGAATGCCCCCACATGAAACGCAATACCATGGAAAAACTCTATTTGTGTATGAAGCACGAACAACCAGAAATTACTTTACCACAGTGGGTGATCGACGAAGGCGTTGGTTCTATTGATCGAATGCTAGAAATTTCTGCAAAAGCAGGTTTATAACTTTAGTCAAGAGGTCATTCAAATGACCTCTTGATTTTATTATTTCCCATCAAACAAATAAACATGAGATTATTATTCGCTTTTCTTTTTATATGTTTAAATCTTAGCTTTTTACAAGCACAAGAACCCGAAGTGTATGAAAATAAGATTTATAAAAATAACCTTCGGACGGTTCAATTCCACCTCAATAACAGTCCCATTTCATATCCTATTGTCAATCTAAATGCACGAGATAATGCTTTACAACTGTACTTCGATGATGTAGAAAATGATGTGAAGGACTATACGTATACGATTCAATTGTGCGATAAAGATTGGACGGCAGCAAACTTATCCGAGATGGATTATTTGGAAGGATTTACAGAGGCAGACATCCGTGATTTCGATTTTTCACAACGGGTTCAAACTAATTTTATTCACTACTCCGTCACTTTTCCAAATCAAGATATTCGATGGACAAAATCAGGAAATTATATCCTGAAAGTCTATGAAGACATGGGAAGCGAAAAAGAATTGGTCATTACTCGACGGTTTATGGTAATTGAATCTTTAGGGAAAATCCAAGAAAATATTGCCTATCCCTCACGAACCGATTTACAACAAACACATCAAGAAATTGATTTCAAATTGTTATTGAATCAAGGCGTCGAAATCCAAAACCCAATCAAAGAAATTAGTGCGACCGTACTTCAAAACGGACGCTGGGATAATGCCATTATGGATATCCAACCCATGTTGTATAGAGGAAATTCGATCAGTTTTGATTATCAAAATAAAATCATTTTTCCAGCAGGAAAAGAATGGCGACCACTTGATATTCGTTCCTTCAATCAGCGTTCTGCACAGGTAGCCGAGATTGTGGAATTAGAAGATGGAGTTGATCTAATTCTAAAAATAGATAAAAAACGAACCTACAAAGCCCACCATTCAAAAATTGATATTAACGGTCGATATGTAATTCAAAACTTTGATTTGCCACAGCGTATACAGCAAAGCAATGGTATTCTAAATTTAGGCAACAATAACGACACGGAAGATACCACCGATGATATATTTAACAGTTCAGATTTTACGGAGGAGGATAAACTACAAAGTGATTATGCCCTCGTCTATTTTACATTGGATTCTCCAACCGAATACGACGATGGCGAGTTGTATGTTTTTGGTGGCTTGACGGACTGGGAAATTCATCCAGAATTCAAGCTCGAATACGATCGAAAAGACTTTGTATATCGCACGGAGGCTTGGTTGAAACAAGGTTTTTATGATTATATGTATGCCTTTGTCCCCGACGAAAATCCTACAAAAATTGATTTAGAAACACTAGAAGGTAATTGGTACGAAACCAACAATCAATATACCATCATTATTTATTATCGCCCAGCAGGAGAGCGTTATGATCGAATTATTTCGGTTTGGCATCCCAGAACTGCCCGTTAATTTGACCGATTCATCTAAAAACATACGCGTTTCTCAATTTCTACATATTTTATAAGTATTTTTGATTTATTTTTTAATTGTAAATATTCTCGTTATCGACAAAATATTTTGTGCCACAAAGGCGCAGAGATACAGAGGTTATCTTTTATAAAATCTCTATAACTCAGCGACTCTGTAGCTATAAATTATATCAATTCAATTAGATAATGTCGGTTCAACACTACTCGATTTATTACCAATGATACGAAGTACATTTATTTTTATACTGACACTTGCAACCACATTTACATTTGCACAAACAGAAAAAATTGAGCTCCAATTTACCGATGGTAGCACCATGCAAGACCCATCGCCTTTTCTAAACTCCATCACTGCTGAAGGACTGCGAGCGCATTTGAGCGTTTTAGCATCCGATGAATACGAAGGTCGAGAAACAGGAACAGCAGGTAATATCAAGGCTGCTCAATACATCGCCAATCAATTTAAACAAAACGGCTTACCCAATATTGGTGAAAACTATTCTTACTTTCAAAAAGTGAATTTTATTTCTGAAATGTGGGACGATATTGGAATGACCGTCAACGGAAAAGAATACCGTCATTTATGGGATTTTTATGCTTTCCCAAATACCAATAGCAATATGCCATCTATTCAAGCAGATGAAGTTGTTTTTGTTGGTTATGGTATAGAAAGCGATAATTATAATGATTATGCAGGTGTAAACGTACAAGGAAAAGTACTACTTTCATATATGGGTGAACCCACTAATAGCGACGGAATTTCTTATGTAACGGGTACTAAAAAAGGTTCTGATTGGGCAACGGATTTTCGTAAAAAATTAATTCTAGCACAACGCAAAGGCGCAAAAGCAATTCTATTTATTGATGGAGATATAAAGAAAAATATAGCTGACAACCGCCGATTTTTACTCGGTTCTCGTTTGAAATTGGGTGAAGGTGAAAAGCCTGCGGGCAAGTATGCGAACAATGCTTTTATTTCAACGACTGTTGCGAAAGCCTTAATGGGTAAACGTTATAAAAAAGTAGTCAAAGCACGTAAAAGAATTGAGAAAAAAGGAATACCCAAAAGCGTTGTTTTAAAAACGGACTTAAACCTCATTCAAGCCAAAAACGAAGATCGCTTGACGGGCGACAACGTGATGGGATACGTAGAAGGAACAGATCCTGAATTGAAAAAAGAAATCGTTATCGTCACTGCGCACTACGATCATCTTGGTAAGCGAGGCGATGATATTTATAATGGCGCAGATGATAACGGATCAGGAACAAGTACCGTTTTAGAAGTAGCGAGAGCCATGTCTGATGCCAAAAAAGCAGGTGTCGGGCCACGAAGATCGGTACTATTTATGTTGGTAACAGGTGAAGAAAAAGGCTTGTTGGGTTCTAAATATTATGTGGAATTTCCAGTATTCAAATTGGAAAACACCGTTGCCAATGTCAATGTCGATATGGTCGGACGAGTAGATGATAAATACAAAGACAATCCAGAATATATTTATGTTATCGGTTCAGATCGCTTGAGTACTGAACTACACGAGATCAACGAAGCCGCTAATCAACAATTTCCTAACTTAGTTTTGGATTATACCTACAATGACGACAACGACCCGAATCGTTATTACTATCGTTCCGATCATTATAATTTTGCTGAAAAAGGCATTCCTGCTATTTTCTATTTCAACGGTACACACGCCGATTATCACCGCACCACCGATACTATCGAAAAAATCAACTTTGATAAAATGGCTAAAATTGGTCAATTGGTCTTTGGTACGGTTTGGGAGTTAGCCAATCGTGATAAGCGAATTGAGGTGAATGTGACGGGAAGGAATTA
>JAHDFQ010000180.1 GCA_020628085.1 Saprospiraceae bacterium | reverse complement strand
TGAATTTCCAAATAGGCATAATCTTCCAACCTCTTGAGTATCGGCGCATGAGCCAGATATAGAAGAGGGCTAAGAGTAGGCATGAAAAGGTATAAATATAAAGAATGAAAGGTGAATTTACTGCGTAAATGTAGTTGATTAGTTATTGGTTGATTGGTGACTATTCAACTAATAACCAATCAACCGATAACCAATTTGCTTCGCAAATTTATTAATCAAATAACTGTTCGTAATCACCTGTATCTGATTTTTTTTCTCGGACTTCGATGATGGGTTTTTGTTTGGGTGGTCGATTGATATCCAGTTTCTCTGGAATTTCAATGCGTACAGGTGGTTCTTCGTCCACTTCTTCGTATTCTACAAATTCACCTTGCGTACGTTCTTCGTATTTATCAGAAATTTCTTTGACTTTCTTCTTGACCAATGCTTTTGAGAACAAGAAACCGACTACAACTGGAAAGCCAAAAAAGGTTAGTGCGGACATTCCTAGTCCCCAAAGAATATTAGTTTTAAATAAATTGACAACCCATTTGATGTAATTTGTAACTACTTTATGATCAATGAATAATGTAATTAAGAGCAAAACGGGAGCTACGAAGGCAAGTATTCTAAACAAACCTGTAGCAACGAAGTATAAGGCAATAAAAAAGAAAATCATCATAACGATTCCACCTAAATTACCTAAAGGATTATTGGGAAACGCTGCACGTCTATTGGACATATTGAATTTTTAAAATTAAATTTGAAACTACACATTATAAAATATAACAGAATAGTCATTAAAGTAGTTCAAGTTAAGCAATTGAAGGCTTATTTTCCAAGTTCATAGATTACTGCTTGGATTTTTTCGATCAACCTAGTACAAGGTCTTGTCTTGTTTATTTTGCCACGCCTTAAATACTTGAACACCTTCTGTCTGCATGATCTGTTCTGAAGGAATGCTTCGTTCTCCAACAGGAACATTGATTTCTTTATAAATAAAGTCATCATCGAAATTGATATTAGCTGCATCTTCTCTTGAGCAAGCAAAGAAAATTTGTTTAGGTCTTGCCCAGTAAATTGCACCTAAACACATCGGACAAGGTTCGCAGGAAGTATAAACAATGCAATCATCTAGTTGAAAATGCCCAACATTGGCGCAAGCATCTCGAATAGCTACTACCTCTGCATGTGCTGTCGGATCATTGGTTGAAGAAACCTTGTTGTTACCTCTGCCTATAATATGACCATCTTTGACGATAACGCAGCCAAACGGGCCACCTTGATTGCTTTCCATGCCTTCTTTTGAAAGCCGAATAGCTTCTTTCATAAATTTTTGATGCTCTACACTCATATCGCTTAATTTTTATGCAATTTAAGTATTACTTTTATGAATCGTATCATTTTTAGTCAAAACGAAATCAAATTATGACACCAATCTTTACCAACGATGCTATTGTGCTTGGAATGTTACTGACCATTTTGGCAACGGTTTTCTACACTTCTCATCTTGATTCGCCAAGTTGGAAAAAATTCTATTCAGTCGTACCAGCTTTGTTGTTATGTTACTTCATTCCGGCCTTGTTGCATTGGCCTTTAGGCCTGATTGCTTCTCATTGGTACGAACCAGAATTACTGCCGTATTTAAATAAGTTGGGGTATAGTTTACCCAGCGATTTATCTACGTTTTCGGAAATTCAACAATGGATAAAGGATAATAATATTGCGGATACCAAGCAGTTTGAAGGACATTCACAGTTATATTATGTGGCTTCTCGCTATTTGCTACCAGCAAGTTTAATTTTACTTTGTTTAAGTATTGACTTGAAAGGGATTAAGAAACTAGGTTCAAAAGCCTTGATTATGTTTTTTGCTGCAACACTTGGAATTGTTATTGGTGGTCCAATTGCTTTGTTCATTATTTTAAATGTTGCGCCAGATATTATTTCAGCTGATGCCGATCAACTGTGGCGAGGTTTATCAACTGTCGCAGGTAGCTGGATTGGTGGTGGTGCCAACCAGAATGCAATGGCAATTATTTATGAAGTGGACGACCAACCTATTTTTCCAACCATGATTATTGTAGATATTGTGGTGGCTAATATTTGGATGGGATTTTTATTGTATGGTGCCAATACCTCCGAAAAAATGGATCGTTGGCTTAAAGCCGATAGTTCTGCTATTGAAAAACTTAAAAAATCTATCGAAGATTATCGAGCGAGTATTGCCGAGATGCCAACGACGACGACTTTATTTATTTTATTAGCTGTAGCCTTTGGAGGTGTCGCAATTTCACATTGGGGCGCAGATTTTCTGACACCATTGATGAAATCCTTTAAAGAGACGTTGTCTTCGTTACGACTACATTCCTTGATGTCGCATTTCTTTTGGTTGATCGTGATCTCAACAACTATTGGTTTAGTTCTATCATTAACAAAAGCCCGTAAATTAGAAGGTGTTGGTGCTTCCACTTGGGGTTCTATATTTATTTATATTTTGGTAACAACAATTGGAATGAAAATGAACTTGGGTGAGATTTGGAGTAATATCGGGTTATTTGCCATTGGTTTTATTTGGATGATTGTTCATATTACGATTCTTTTGGTGACGGCTAAAATTATTAAAGCACCTTTCTTTTTTGTGGCAGTTGGAAGTCAAGCGAATATTGGTGGTGCGGCTTCTGCACCTGTGGTAGCGGCGGCATTTAGTCCTGCGCTTGCACCTGTTGGGGTCTTGTTGGCGGTATTGGGTTATGCAGTTGGAACGTATGGTGCATTGATTTGTGCGGAGATTATGCGAACGATTGCAGGGTTTTAGGTTTCTATAGAGTGAAGAGTTGACTCAAAGTCAACTCTTCACTACAACAATAAATTAAAAATGATGGCTAGTATATTTTCAAAAATAGTTGCAGGTGAGATCCCTTGTTATAAAATTGCTGAATCAGATGAGTATCTAGCTTTTTTAGATATTAATCCGTTGGTGAAAGGGCATACCTTGGTGATTCCTAAAAAGGAAGTCGATTATATTTATGATTTGGATGCGGAGACGCTATCAGGGTTGATGTTATTTTCACAAAAAGTCGCCAAAGCGATTGAAGTAGTGATTCCATGTAAACGAATTGGAGTTATGGTGATTGGGACAGAAGTGCCTCATGCTCACATCCATTTGATTCCGTTTGAACGAGAAAGTCAAATGAGTTTTATGAATCCAAAATTGAGTTTACCGAAAGCGGAAATGGTGGAGATTGCGGAGCGGATTAGTGGGAAGATGGAGTAGATCAGTTCTTGTGTTTTGATGAGAATATGAGTATATTATGGGTTAATTAATTTTATAAAATAATGGAAGCACAAAAGCAAGATAAAATAACAATACCAGAATATATCAACTTGGAACAAACAAGTGCCACCAAATACGAATTTCATGACGGAGAAGTATTTGCAATGGCTGGTGGAACATATAATCATGGGCTTTTGTGTGGTAATATTTATACAGAATTACGGAATGGAATAAACACGAATGGCAAAAATTGTAAACCCCTATCCAGTGAAATAAAACTACATATCAAAAGCAAAAATAGTTTTGTTCATCCCGATGCAATGGTCGTTTGCGGTGAAGTTGAAAAGTCCAAAGAAGATGGAAATGCAATTACTAATCCAACCTTAATAGTGGAAGTACTTTCAAAATCTACAGCTGAGTACGATCGGGGCGATAAATTTCATTTATATCGACAAATTCCAAGTCTCAAAGAATATGTATTGATTAGTCAAGTAAAGCCTGTTGTAGAAGTATTTTATAAGCCCACTAACTCTGATTTATGGAAAATTACTCGCCACGAAGGATTGGACGAAATGATAATGATAGCTTCTTTAGGTTTTGAAATAAAAATGCAGGATTTGTATTTTGATGTGGAGGGGTTAGAGTCGTGATTTTTAATACATCTGCGTAAAATCTTTGCGTATTTGGATTTGATCTTTGAATTGTAATCTATTGTTCATCATTCAAACATTATAGTCGTTAATGCTAAAGAAACTAACGGATGTCTCTCCAAGGATTGAAAAAATAATAGTGGAAAACTCAACGGATCGAGCCATTATTAGGTTAAATGGATATTTAAAACAATACTACTGGAATGCGTTTGTCAGGGAATCTTTAGGAACACTGTATTTAAAAATAGGTCGTATTGAAACGGCTGGTAAACTTTTATACTTTAAGAAAGAGAAAAACGAGCAAGAACTTGCCGCTGTTGAGTATTTTAAAAGTAGCGTTAGTCATAATCCAACCAATATCTTAAAAAAAATCATTGGCAATAACCGTAGTAGATCCGTAAGAGGAATAAAAGGAAAAGTTTGGTTTGGAATTAATCAATTGATCCTAGAAATAGTAAAACAAGAAGGTGAAATTCCTAAGTTTGTTCAATATTGGATCAAAAATGTAAAAAGAATAAGAAGACTAGAAAAGAAAATGCTTAACAACCATACCCCATACTTACACAATGCAACGATCCATGTTGCTCAATCAACACCCGACAATCCACTCCAATAACCGTTCGTTCTGGAAAAATTCGTTGGAGAATAGCCAATGCTGTTTCATCTTGTGGGACACCATAAGTTGGCACTAAAACTCCTTCGTTTACAATCAAAAAATTGGCGTAAGTAGCTGGCAAACGCTGCCCTTCATCGTCGTAGCACGCATCAGGAAAAGGTAAAGGAACTAAATTATAGGCTTGGTTTTGGGCGTTGGTAAATGTGTGCAATTGCGATTCCATTTTTTGTAAATCGTTGTAGTGTTCATCTGTCGGATCGTCGCATTTGACATAAGCAATAGTAGAAGCATTACAAAAACGAGCTAAAGTATCAATATGTGCATCTGTATCATCACCAGCCAAATAACCATGATCGAGCCAAAGGACTTTTTGTAGTCCAAATGTTTGTTTTAAAAAAGCTTCAATTTGATTTTTTGAGTAGGACGGATTTCTAAATTTAGATAATAAACATTCGGAAGTGGTGAGTAATGTTCCTGCACCGTCGGACTCAATCGAACCACCTTCCAAGACAAAATCAATCGAACGAACTTCTGTTTTGGGAAGGATTTGTTGCACTAATTGTTGACTAATTTGATTGTCAAGTGTTGATTCAAATTTTTGACCCCAACCATTGAAAATAAAATCTAATAACACAGGTTTATCGTTTTCAAAAACGGTAATCGCTCCATGATCCCTTGCCCAAGTATCGTTGGATGCGATTTCTATAAAACGAATAGGAAAAAGCGTCGAATCTTTAAAATAGCTAGATACTTCTTTTTTGGAATGACAAACCACCACGACAGGAGCAAATTGAGCCGTTGCCACAATAATATTTACAAAACAAGCCACCACTTCTTGGTACATATCTACCCAATCGCTGTTTCGATGCGGAAAGGTATATTGGACAAAACCTTGCTGCTCCCATTCTGCTGGTAATCGAATCATAACTAACTTTGTAATGCTTGAACCATCTCTTTTCTAAACTTCAACACTTTTATAAAACGACTGTAATCTTCTTCCCAAACTGACCATTGGACTTTGTTTTGGGGTACAATACGCTGCAATACTTCAAATGAAGTTGGAGGACAACGATATGCCGCATTTTTTAGAATACTTTTGAACGTTGTCATCCACCAATAAGGCGTGTGGCTGTCATTTAGAATAGCCGAAAAATAGTGCATTAATTGCTTCCCCAAATCTAAATTCCACGGCTGATCAGGATTTAAAAGCAACTGAACGAGTATGCTTTTTTCATCAAATAGTGATGTCGTTTGATCGAGTAATCGAATAGCAGTAGAGTTGAAAAAATCATTATTAATAATTGGAATTAAGGCCTCGATATTCAATACTGCCCAGCGAGCCTGATATTGATGATTGATAGCAAAAAGCAATAAATGAGCGCACCATTTTTCATCACCAAATTGTGCCGCAGCCTCTATTGTAGCTTGTAGAAGTAACTCACTCCAATCACTTTGAACATAGCTTTCAACCAGTTCTTTTTTGGAAATTTTAAAATACGCTTCCCAATAAAAAGGTGGAATGTTTTTGAGTATATGAAATGGAATTCCCATCGCACTACCGCTGTTTTTCCATTGTAGTTTTAAGGACAATCCGTCTCGTATATCAGTATCGGTCAATCCATTAAATGGCTGAATATCCATTTTGTAACCCAGTTGCTCTGAATGCTGTAGATTCATAAATGGTTTGATTCGCTCTACTCGTCGCTGCATCATTAAAGAACCTTCCAATGTTTCTAAATAGCTCACTGCCATTGAACGGATTTCCTTTCTGGAATCATCTAAACAGTTTTCAAGAAAATCCTCATCTGCTAAAGATAGCGATATAGATAAAATCTTTAGAAACTGCTTTTTATCAGCTGGTTTTTCTTCTTTCCAAGTCCATTCTAGTAATTCAATTGCCTCGGCAGGATCGGTTTTTCGCCAATATTGAAGTAAAGCAATTTTTTCTTGAATATCTGCTAATACCCAATCTATTTCAGCGTTGTTATAGACCAAATATTGCCATGCAGGATTTTGGTTAGCGAGCCAAATACCACGTTCTCCAATGACCGATTGCATAACATCCCAGAGTCCCTCCGAACGGAGACATAGGTCTAATAATTCAGGTAAAAATTCGGGAGCAATGACCTTTTGTTGCTCACTAGCATGAAGCAAAAACTCTTGTAATACATCTTTTTGATTTTTCTCTAAGATGACTTTGAGATGCTTAGAAGAAAGCACACTGCACCAATTTACTATATTTTCAACAGGTGGTTTTGACGATACATTCTCTAATGTCTCCAAGGCATAACCCGCCCTTTTCATAACGCCAAAAGTAGCCGCAGCCTCCAATACCTGACGACTTGGTGTAGCGGATGTATCAATATTGTACAACTTGAACGCTTCTACTAGGTTATCAGCAATGGATGACCGATCAGTACCTAACAATGCAAGCGTACTAAGTTCTTGCCAATGCAGCATAGTTTATTGATATTTCGCAAAAACGCTGTCAATCGCTTTCGCTAATTTTCGATCTTTTTCAGTAACGGTATTCCCTTCGTCATGTGTTGTCAATTCAAAACTGACTTTGTTCCACACATTACTCCAATTAGGATGATGGTTTTGTTGTTCGGCATGAAACGCCACTTCGGTCATAAAGCCAAAAGCTTCTATAAAGTTTTTAAATTCAAAAGTTCGTTGGAGTTTGTTATTTTCTTCTTTCCACATAATTTTTTATCGTGTTCAAGTGCGCACGTGTTAACGTGCGCACGTTCGAGTTATTTATTTAGTGCTTTAATAATTCTTTCTTCGTTTATAAGTACATCTTTCATCAAAAGCATATATGGAAATGTTTTAAGTTTTGTACTTTCTTTGAAACTCCTGACCATACTTAAAAGAGTTGAAGCCTCAATTAAAGATAAATTAAGATCGTAGTCCATTTCCACTTCATTTACAAAATCATCCGTGAATTCAGGAGCAATAAGAAGGGATTTGATAATTCTAAAATCATTTTTTTCTAATAGATTTTTGTACGACTTGATTTGTCTGGAAACAGAGGTGAATTTATTATAACCTGTTTCTTTCACGGATTTACACTCTATTAAGATGACTTCTTTATCATCAATTGAGATCAAAATATCAATTTTATCTTTTGAAGTACTGACTTCTTTTCTCAAGTTTTCATCTACATTGAGACCTAACTCAGTAAAAATTTGCCGTGTAATTTCTTCAAATTTTAAACCTAATTCTGATTCTTTAATTTTTATACCATTTTCTTTTAGTGTATTAATATTTCTAAAAGCTATGTCGGCATAATTTTCTAGTTCTATATTTTGTGAATCTTTATAATTATTAAGAATGTTTAAAATTTCATTACCTCTTGTTGAGATTGAATTTTTATCGCAGAAATTTTTGATGTCAGAATCATCTAAAATCTCTAGAATATCTCTTGGCTTGAGATTGTACTCTAAAAGTAAAGAAGCATCCATCACCTCTTCTGTTTGAATTTCAAATTCTTTTTGGACAATACCTTTAGACTTAGGTATAGATATTTGTAAATCTCCTAGAAGTGTTTTATACCCTTCGATAGATATACCAACTTTTTCGTCTTTTTCTATTTCATTGAAATAGTTAATCAAATTATCAATTTTAGCATCTAACGTCTTACCTTTCAGATAATCTAAATTAAGACCTTTATCCACAATTTCGTTAACTCGTTTTTTCTTTGCTGTTAAATTAGTTCCTTCTTTGTGTATATCGAATTGTAGAATGTTTCGTATTCCAATTCCTTCATTAATTATTTCCTTGATTTTTTCTCTTCTGGTTAATTTACGACTTATGCTGTGCTGTCTACAAATTAGATTGATTTCAGAGTCTTTTAATAGCCTTAAAATTCGACGCAAATATTTATCTGCAACTTCTTTCCCTCTATACTTTCGTAATAATCGGATAAACTCATCTGGTATATATATTTCGAGGTGCTTTTTGGAATATAGGATTATTCCACTGTTTTTTAGTAGTTCAATAATTTCATCGAGATTCAATTTTTTAATAGAAAGAACAGAGTAATTAATCAATTTGACTTCTTCTTGTGATAGATCAAAATTGAGAGCCAATGTATTCAAAATACTCTTTTCGTCAGAAGTTATTTTAGAATCTTGATTATTGTCAATATCATTTTTGTAGGCTGTTTCAACGCACTTTCTATAGATTATAAAATCTCTAATTCTCGGACTAACTTCTGTTAAATCCTTATCTATTATTTTCGTATTAAGTGCCTTTATTTTCTCTTTAAGTTTTTTTACCTCTTTTTTGTATAGTTCTCCTAACCATTCTCTTGACATAATACAATTACCATCTTTGATAAGTATATCTAGTAGTATATCTAGTTGGCTTACTGAATTTCCTATTTGAACATTTAGATATTCTTGATATTCTTTTTTTATAAGATTGAAAACTTTAGAAAATAAATGACTGTCTAGACTTCTAAGATTTTTATCTGAATAGTTCATAAGTAACTTGTCAATCTCTCTTATATTTTGAGGTCTATTACTTATTATTGTATCAATTATCTTAGAAAAAGATGTTTTTTCAATTGTATTTAGTTTATCAAGTATTTGCTCTAATTTCATCAGACTTGTTTTATATTGAGATGTGTTTGAATATCTATGTTACTTGGTTTTGGTCTTTTTAGTTACACACGAACACACGAACACACGAACACACGAACACACGAACACACGAACACACGAACACCTGCGCACGTTAACACGCCCCCCTAAAAACTCCAATCATAT
>JAHDFQ010000179.1:5451-9547 GCA_020628085.1 Saprospiraceae bacterium | reverse complement strand
TTTTTGGAGGTTTTGAAGGCGGTTATTATATTAATTTTTCTGACCTACTACTTAAAGACTAAATAAAGCATATGAAAACACGATTCATTCTACTACTTTGTACCGTTGTCAGCATCTGTACTGCACAAAAAGAAATGCAATTAAGTTTACCAGAAGTGATTGCATTGGCGCAAAGCGACGCACCAGATGTTTTGTTGGCGCAAACCAGATTGAGCAATAATTACTGGGTCTATCAATCGGCACTCGCAGACTTCAAACCTCAAATCAATCTAAATATTGATGTTCCCGATATCAACCGAACTATTGATGCTATTACCTTACCCGATGGAACACAAAGTTTTATTTCAAGAGCTTTTATGACCAACGGACTGGGTGTATCTGTATCTCAAGATATACCCTTGACAGGTGGTAGTGTCTTTGCTAGAACTGGCTTGGAACGACTAGATATTTTTAAAACAGATTTAGTTAATGCTTCCAACTCCTATTTTGCTACCCCTATTTCTGTTGGATTTACCCAACCCATATTTGGTTTCAATGCACTCAAATGGCAACAAAAAATTGAACCGTTACGCTATCAAGAAGCAACATTGAGTTACGCTGAAGAAATGGAATCTATTGCCTACAACTCTGCTGAATTATTTTTTAATGTTTTGATTGCACAACTAAATATTGATGCAAATGCTTTACTAAAATCTAATGCCGATACACTATATAATATTTCAAAAGGACGTTTTGAAGTAGGACGAATTGCCGAAACAGAATTATTGCAAATTGAATTAGCTGCTCAAAATGCTTCCGCTTCTTTAGCAGAAGCTACACTCAATTTACAATCGAGTACGGAGCAGTTGAGAAACTTTTTAGGTATAACAGAAGCGGTAAATTTTGAATTACTTGTTCCAGAAAATATTCCCGATGTCGAAATAGATGGAACGACCGCTTTACGTCAAGCATTTGCCAATAGAAGCCAAAGTATCCGCTTACAGCGTCAACTTAGAGAAGCAGATCGTGAAGTAGATCGGGCAGTAAAAGAAACGGGTATCAATGGGACAGTTTTCGGCCAATTTGGTTTATCACAAACAGCAGAAACCTTATCCGAGGCTTATGGAAATCCACTTGATCAAGAACGTATTTCTGTAGGTATTCAAGTACCTATTGCAGATTGGGGAAAGGCAAAAGCCCGACGTGAAATTGCTCAATCCAACCAACAATTGACCCAAATGAATGCAGAACAAGAACGCGTTAATTTTGAACGAGAAATATTATTGCGTGTTCAACAATTTGATCTCGTCCGAAATCAAATCAAACTCGCTGAACGTGCTTTTGAAATTGCCAAAAAAAGTCAAGAAATCACTCGCCAACGTTACCTCATTGGCAAAATTGGAATATTGGATTTGAATGTGGCTATCCGAGCACAAGACGATGCTCGTGTGGGATATATTAATGCACTTCGCCGATTTTGGTTAGCTTATTATGAGCTACGAAACCTGTGCTTATATGACTTTGAAAATGAAGTGCCGTTGGTGAAAAAGCCAGAAGGTTTTTAAGGTATATTAAATAATAACTTTATTAGCTCTAGCTTTTCATCACTTATCTGATCTTCAGTATCAGGTTCGGGCGTTGGAGGAATACTTTGATCTTGCAATACGCCATTAAATGCAAAACAAGACGATGGGTCTAAATCAAATGGAACACAACTTGGTAGATTGGTAACACAGTATATGGTATTATTATCTCTTGAAGAAAAATACATAATTCCATTATTATCAAAAACAATATCATATATCCCATTCACACCTAATCCATAAGTATTAATATTTCCATCTGGTTCTATGCAGTATAAATTATCTGAAGTAAATGATCCTGTATATAAATTTCCAGAAGGGCTAAAATTTATAAGTATTGGATTTATCACTCCAGATGACAAATTAGAAACGGTTCCATCTGTTGCTATACATGCTATGGAATTAGAATTAAATTCTGTAACATATAATTTCCCAGATGGGTCTATAGTAACCCCTTCTGGGCCTGATAATCCAGTAGCATATATACTAACGGTTCCATCTGTTGCTACACATGATATTCTACCAGCATCAAATTCTGTTACATACAACTTTCCACTTGGACTAAGAGCAATACCTGCAGGTCCAGAAAGTCCTGTAGCCAAAATGGTTACTGTGCCATCTAATGCAATACAATAAATGGTATCATCAGTGTAATCACTCACATATAATTTTCCAGTTTGATCTGCAACAATATCTATAGGATTTGAAAAACCGCTAGCTATTACTGTAACTGTTCCATCTGTAGCAATCGAAGAAACATGATCTTGAAATTGATTGACAACATATAAAGTTCCATTATGAAATGTCATTCCAAAAGGCCCATTTATTCCCGATTTAGGCGTAACTGTTTGTGCAAAAGATGTTTGAAGTAAAAGAAATAGATAAAAAAAAGTGCTTGCAATAAACTTGGATATTCTCATAGGTTGGAGTTTAAGTTATAATATTCAAAACAATATTGAGGATTTTATTATTTACTTACAAATTGTCAGTAGATTTTTATACTTCAAACATATTAAAATACCCTCTATATGGTATGTATTCAGATAATAAATCATCAGAATTATATTTAAAAATGATTAGATTAACCCCAATTTAAAATTAGAATTCTTTATATTTATCTATTTATTCAAGCTTATAACAGTTATACATTTTCTATTAGATTCAATCGTTTCCAATGAAACACGAACCACTTGAAGAATACAAAGTCAATCTAAAAGAATTGAACCTTGAACTCCCTAAAGACAAGGTATTCGAAAGAATCTGTTGCCCGTCTTGTAATGCTGATGTACCAGCCGAAAATTTAAACATCAACGATAAAATTGCAAAGTGTGGTAGCTGCGACGTGGTTTTTCCATTTCAAGATGATATTGCTCATTTCGATAAAACACCCCGAAAAGTAAAACAAGAAATTCTACGTCCAGAAGGCATTGAGTTGTTTTATTATAAAGGTGAGCTAGATATTTCCTTCATTCAACCCTATAACTGGGCAGAAATTATCTGGTTTATCATTGTAGGATTTATCACTTTTGTGAGTGTTCCAATTATGATAAAAGAAAGTGTCAAATTATCATTAGTGCCTTTGATCTTAGCACCAGCTATTGTGACGCTGATTTATCTCATTAGACATTATCAAAAACACAAAATACACCTGGTCGTTGGTGATCGGTTTTTACACATTCAGCGTAGACCTAAAAAATTAGTAAAAGATAAAAGTTATCGTGTTCAGGACATTGACCAACTGTACATCAAAAAAAGATCAGATGCCAACATTTGGAATATTTATATGATTACAGATAGTAGCGTGGGGCAAAAACATGTGAAACTGACTTCTGTAAGTTCTGTTTCTAAAGCCAAGTTTTTAGAACAAGAAATTGAAAATCACTTAGGCATTCAAGATCGAGAAGTGCCAGAAGAAGATAAGTAAAATACATTGTAAATTATGCAACGTCCTGACTTTAAAGACATCAATTCTGGAGCAGAATTTAATCGTTGGTATTGGCTGAAACAAGAAATGGTTGAGATTTGTAGGCATGCCAATCTTCCAACAACTGGTCGTAAATTTGTCCTTCGTGATCGTATTATGTATGCTTTAGATAACAACGGAAAAGTTGCGCCTGAACCTGTATCAAAAAAGAAAACATCCAAATTTAATTGGGCAAAATCTGAACTTACTTTGAATACTATTATTACTGACAATATCTCTTTTGGACAAAATCTTCGACGGTTTATGAAAAGTCAAGTTGATCGGAAATTTTCGTTCAATACGGAATTTATGGATTGGGCGAAAAATAACGCTGGGAAAACCTTGAAAGATGCCGTAGACCAATGGTTGTTTTTAGAAGATCGTAAAAAGTCGCCTGATTACAAGAGTACGATTGCTGATAACAACATGTACAATCAATATATGCGTGATTTTATGAACGATAATCCCAATTTCCCGATAAAAGAAGTCCGAAAGTATTGGCTTAAAAAGCGACAATTGCCAACCAACGACGGTTTTATTCGATATGACAAGTCGGATTTAAAACTTTAAA
>JAHDFQ010000179.1:0-5351 GCA_020628085.1 Saprospiraceae bacterium | reverse complement strand
CTCCAATTGCTTCAATAACCAAGACCGATCTGGTAGTAAATGGGTGTTTTTTATTTCTGCCTCTAGTAGCTTTGGATCAAAGTCCTTCATCAGTTTGGTCAAGAAATAGAGAAAGTTTTCATACGTTTTCTTGACCTTTTCAGAGATCAATTGATTTCGTTTTAAGAATATTCTAAATGACGCAATCAGCGATAATAGACTCTCCTCTTCATTGGTTTCAAAATATATTTTGGATAACATTTGACGTGTATCTAACCCATAAAATACATCTGAAAATTCTACTTCGTTGAGATGCTCTTGTGCTTTATCAAAGTTATTTTTGTGATAAAATAAATCAGCGAAACTATAATGATAAGCATCTTTACGAAAACGATTTTCTAGCTGTTCATAGTATTGTTGAATAAACAATTCTGTCCATTTCAATCGCTTCAAAATCAATCCTAGTTTGACAACATTTTTAAAGGTCCAAGGCGAGAGAAAGCCATTTTCAAATAATAACTTCTGGTCGATTGCTACCAAATACAGTTCTAATAATTCTTGTTGATAAGGGGTGTTTCCTTTACGAATTTGACGCATACAAAAATTGATGGCGGATAAGTGAGCCTGCTTCATTTCAGCTATGGTAAAATTATCAAATTCTGCTTTTAGTAGCTGCTTCAACTCTTGAAAGTGCAATACTGCATCCTCATCTTTTAACATGCAATAAATGTGCTGATAAATTGCAATAGAAGGAACGGATTGATAGTCTTTATCTTGCAAAACAGGCATCAGATCATCTATAATTTTAATATTGTAGTGATGCGCCAATACATTTTGACGATCTAACATTTCACAACTATGCTCTAATTTTTTAGATAGATAGAACAAATCAAAATAATCAGCTACTTCTTGTAGACGAAAATCGAACGTACGCAGTTTTTGCTGGTCAAAATGCTGTTCGGCAATGTCAGCCAAAAGATATTGTTGATAGTAATAATCTGTATTTCTATTGGTTTTGGCATCTAATTTTCGGCGTGCTTTTCGATAGATTTCTTGATAATGTTTATCGAGTTTACGATCTAAATAAGCGGACAGAATATGACAATTTTGTAAATTTTGTTGCTGTTGATAAATTTGAATACCGATAAATTGCTCTGCTAATTTCAGCAAATCACTCATCAAATATTTCATCTTTTTATCATCATATTTTATGTTTGGATATAGTTCGGCAAAAACTGCTTTAGCGGATAAATCCTTTGTATGAAAAGCAGGTTTTAATCCTTTCAAATACTCATAAAAGTAAGTTAGCTCTACATTTTTATTATAAAAAGGAGATTGGACGAACCAATGAAAGTCTCTTATTTCTTTCTTTGTGAAAGTTTTCAACAAGCCAATAATCTTTGTTTTATTCATATCTAAAAAGTTTTTTTGCTAAAAGTAAGCATAAAACAGCCTATTTGAAATACCAAAATAAAAATCCAAACCGATAAATAAAAATATAATTATCTATAATTCAGATATTTACAACCTATTATACTCAAATTATATCCGATAATTTACAAAAAATGTAATTGTTATGCACTCTTTTTTACTTTACTTTTGAAGTATAAATAAAGAGATATGAAATTTTACATCCAAATCCTTATCGTTTGTTTACTGTACTGTTCTTTCAACATTAGTCTGAATGCACAGAATACTTCGCTTTATCCTGGTGATGTAAATGATAATGGAATAGCAAATCATGTGGACTTACTATATATAGGATCAGCGTTTGGAGAGGCGGGTAATGCACGGGTCGATTATGCCTATACTTTCACAAGTAACGTTAGCGGCGGAACGCCACCTTATTCTTACGCTTGGAGCAGTACAAACGGATTCACTTCTAGTGAAGCTAATCCTTCGTTCATTTTTGAAGCCATCGGAAACTATACCATTTGTGTAGAAGTGACCGATGCTGTTGGGACAATTAATAATTCCTGTTCTACGATAGCTGTTGGTCAAGATGAAGATTGTGGATTTTTCTTTGACGTAATTCCTGATACTCTTGACAATACATATCAATTTACAATTGACTCTTTCAATGTTCAAAATATTGCATTTGAATGGAGTTTTGGAGATAATACCATTAGTAATTTATCGAATCCTACCCACACCTTTCCAGCGGAAGGTATATACACGGTTTGTCTAAATGGAGTCAATATGCAAGGAGAAATTTGTTCAAGATGTATTGATCTTAATGTAAGCAACGATTCAACGGATCTATTTACAATTATACAGCCGAGCTTTAGTACGGTATTAACTGAAAATCTTAGTTGGCAAGAACAGCCTACTCCACTATTTTGGAATTCTTTTTTCAATAATGGTAATAATTATGCTTTTGCAGATTGTGATGGTGACGGATTTATTGATGATTTGGATGTCACCGTGTTAGAACAAAATTATGGATTAACACATGGAACACTTAATTCCGACATTTTTATTACGGGTATGGTTGAAACGGATCCCATCATTTCACTTGATGAGACGATTGACACACTTCAAAATCCAGAAGGAATGACCGTGGAACTACCAATTATTTTAGGAGAAATGACAAATCCTATAAATAACTTTTATGGAATTGCTTTTACTATTGAATATGAACCTGCCTATGTTATTGGTGATAGCGTTCAGATTGATTTCTTATTAAATTCATGGATCAATCCTTCCAATAGTGGCTTGATTTCTATTCAATCCAACGATCCAGTTAATGGTCTTATTGAAGCTTCTATAAGTCGAATTAACCAGACCACCGTAAATGGTTTTGGTGAAATTGGAAAAGTCAGTTTTATCATTGAAGACAATCTGGTAGGTGCTTTGCAAATGGACGATAACGAAGTCTTTGATATTCGTATTAGAGATGTAAAAATGGTCAATGAAACTGTTGAAGATCAGCCAATAGCAAGCCAACCGTATAGTTTATTTTTAGATACCTCAACATCCACTGATGTGCTGACCAAAAATAATTTGACTATTTATCCTAATCCAGCATCCAATCTAATTACTATTCATAGTGAAAATACAAACATTAATAATATTGAATTAAGAAATGTCAGTGGACAACAAATAGTCACCCCGATGCATCAAAACGGGTCGCTAATAGAAATAAATACAAACCATATTCCTTCGGGCATTTACTTTTTAAAAATAGAAACCTATAATTCACTTATTACTCAAAAAATCATTATTCAAAAAAATTAAAGTAACATGAAAAACATTTTAAACCTTTGCCTCTGTCTTTTGATAAGCCTACCCTTTAGTTTTGGACAAACCTCAATAACTGTTGATATCAATGTATCGGATAGTTTTGAAAATCCTGCTGATAGCGTACTGATTAATATTTATGGAAATTCCAATTGTGGAGATTCTATTTTTATTCAAACGTTTACGGATGCGGGCTCTGCCTTAGCAGAATTTGATCCCATTTGTGCATCAGGAGATTTATACGTAGAAGCTATTTGCTTCGATGGTAGTACGGCTTATCAACAAGGAGCTTGGACACCCAATTTAACCAATTTGGAGTTTAATTTTGAAAATTTCTGCGATTTTGATCCTGTTGTAGATTGCGTTGATCCAAGTTTGATTGATACTCTCGCTGCTTGTATCACTTTGTACGATCCTGTTTGTGGATGTAATGGTATTACTTATGGCAACTCCTGTGAAGCAGAAAACTGGGGAGGTGTTACTTCTTGGACGGCAGGTGCTTGTCAGGTAGATAGCACAGGATGTGAGAGTTTAACAGCAAGTATTAATTCTATTGATAATAACGATGGAACTTTTAATTTATTCGTATCTGTTTCTGGAGGAACACCACCTTATGTCTTTGATTGGGCGAATGGAACTTCTGCGGATGTTTTGAATAATGTCATCGCTGGGGTATACTGTGTGACCGTAGTTGATTCAGAAGGTTGCTTGGTCGTTCATTGTTCAGATGTACAAGGAAACAACCCTACGGATTCGTGTGCTGTTTGGATCAGTTGGATTGAACAACCAAATATTGCAGGCTATTTATTAGAAGCTAGTGGAAACGGAACGGCACCTTTTAGCTATGCTTGGTCAACAGGGGAAACAACTGCATCAATTATTGTTACAGAAGATGGTACTTATTGTGTAGAAATGTCTGATGCAATTGGTTGTGTAAGTTCTTATTGTACCGATATTGTTCAGGATACGATTTGGAATGGTGGCGACGACTGTTATGACTGGTCGGTTATTGATTTTGGAGCGCAATGCCCAGAAATTTACGCCCCTGTTTGTGGATGTGATGGTGTCACATACGACAATGCTTGCTTCGCAGAATATTGTTTTGGAATCATTGACTGGACGGATGGGCCTTGTCATAATACAGGAAGCAATGATAATCCGTCAGATTCATTAGGTCTGTGTACGGCATCTTTCGATTATACCATAGAAGAAACAGGTGATGATATAGTTACGCTTACATTTTCGGCAATAGCAGATGGAACTGCACCATTTTGGTATGAATGGACAATTGAAAATAATCAAGTTATAACGGATCAATCATTCAGTTACGATGTCGTTTTACAAGATAGTTTTACAATCTTCCCCGTTTGTTTGTACACAGAAGATAGCGATAGTTGTGCAGTATATGTTTGTGAAACCATTATTATTGACATTGATCCAAATGGAATCATCAATGGTACAATTACAGAAAGTGATGGATTAGTGGGTGATAGTGAGATTCGCCAAAAGAGTGGAAACGGTAATCCCATGCCAAATGTAAATATTGCTTTACTGAACGTTTCTGGAGACGTTATGATGAATACCCAAACAGATGAAGCTGGAACGTATCAGTTTGAGGCACTTTATTTTGGTGATTACTATATACAAGTATTAATTGATGGAATTGAGCATGAACCATATCATATTAAACTTAATCCGATTAATCAGACATTCAATAATACAGATTTTGAAGTTGGTAAAAACAGTATTCAAACCACTTCTACTGAAGAGATAACTGCTATCAACCATGTATCGGTATTTCCAAATCCAGTTACAGATCAGTTAAATGTTCAGTTTGATGGATTAAGTCAAGAAGCTGTTCAATTGGTCATTTATGATGTGAATGGACAACGAATGTATCAAGAAAATAGAAGTACAGCTATTGGAACGCAACAGTGGACAGTTCCCGTGAATGATCTTTCTGACGGAATGTACATGTTGAGCATTCAATCAGAAAATGGAATTATTAGTCAACGGTTCGTTAAGTAGACTGATTTGACATTGATAGAAACGCACTCGCTTTGATTTAATTAACAAACGGAAGTTCGATCTTATATCGAGCTTCCGTTTCGTTTATAGTTTTTTTTTTCTAA
>JAHDFQ010000008.1 GCA_020628085.1 Saprospiraceae bacterium | reverse complement strand
GTACGGCTGGATCATCACAAGTAATTGTAATATCCGCTGGCCCTGTGATTACTGGTGTCAAAGCATCTTCAACTAGGATATCCGCCCAGCAAGTGCTTTCATTACCATTTTCGTCTTCAACGAATAAGTATAAGGTTACCATTCCTAAATCGCCACAATCCACTTCATAATAATCTCTTTGAGCAAAGAAGCTATTGTTGTTGATTAATAAAGTAACATCACCACAATTATCGTAAGAACCTTCGTCAAAATCAGCAGCATAGATACGAGCTGTACCGTCTGCTCCTAAAGAAACGTGTAAGTTGTCATCACAAATTGCAATTGGTGCGATTTGATCAGATACTTCAATTGTTACAATTTGAGTTGTTTCGTTCAAACAACTATCTCTTGCTATAATGCTTACCTCAGTTGAACCAAGTGGAAGGTTTTCCAATTGCTCACCTGCCATTACATTTACAAATACTAATGTACCTAATGGGTTGTATGCACCACCACCAGCAACATAAGTTGCCGTAACTGAAGCTACACCAGAACATCCGTCAGTTACAGCAGACATTAAATCTACATCAGCATTACAGTCGTATGCTTCTGTACTTTCTAAAACGATAGCATCAACATCAATTGTTGGACCAGTAGTATCTTCAATCTTAATAGTTTGCTCATATGTATGTGTTACACCTGAACACCAAGCGACAAACGTCCACGTACGGATGATTTTTTTACCATTACCACAAGTTGGTAATGTAGCATCTTCATAAGTGAAAGAAATATCACATAATCCATGGTGTAATGAATCAACTAAGTCAAAACATCCATAAGTAGGAATACCTGTTTCGATTGGATCAGGATCTGCTTCGTTCGTTAACGAACCGCATTCAAAAGCAGAGTCTGCTGGTTTAACAATATCATTATACGTTGGAGCAACTAAGCTAATTGTTTGGATACAAGTAGATGTATTTCCAAAATCATCAGCCGCTTGCCAAGTACGCTCAACAGTCATACCATACCACTCGCTTTGATCACAATCTGTTTCAATAATATTTTCATTCAACAATACTGGGTTTCCAGCACTGTTACAATCTGTAAACTGATATGGATCTGGGTAACCATGTGTTACTCTCAAACAAGCTTTGATTAACTTACCATAACTTGCATCTGGAGTACCGATCATCGTACACTCATCTTCATTTTCGTCTTCAATATCTGTCAAGTGTAAAATCCATTCTCCGTTCAACGCATCATAAGATTGACCAGGAATAATGTTTACTCTGATTACAGCTTCAACACCTGATTCTAATGTTCTGTTGATACGAATTTGAGATCCACCTGGAGGTGTTACATGTAATTTTACATCCTCTGGCTTCGTGTGCTCGATAGTAATAACTAACTGAACTTGTTTCACGATTTCACCAAGTGGTGCACATCCCAATTCGATTGGAATTTGATTACCACCAGAAATCTGCATTAAGTTCGCATTTGAAGTTTCACCAAACTTAATCGCTTGCTCACCAACACAGAAATCTTCTACAATAGAATATCCTTGGTTACCTGCAAAACCACCTAAAGTTAGTGCGTCTGGGTGATTACAAGGTGCTTCGTAAGAGTTACAGCTCAACAATGGAGCTTCTTTATCTTCTACTCTCAGTTGTCCCCAACATTTATTACCAGAAGCAATATGTGTTACGGTATAATCGTAGATTCCACCTGCCATATCAGCAACAATAAAATCTGAATCACCATTTACTGGATCACCACTAAAGTTTGTTGGTGCGCCAAAAATATTAATCACATAATCTCCTGCACAACCTGTAAAGTCTTCTAATACATCATCAGCCGTAACTTGTTGTTGACAGAATTGGAAGAAAGGTAATCCTCTTCCTGAATAGTTTAGTGAAATGTTCACTAAATCATTACAAGCTAAAACAGGATTAGAAGTCGTTGTTACTTGGAATTTAGTACAATCCATTACTGTTACTGGATCGTTAAAATCCTGACAGTTATACGTCATTTGATAACAAACATCATAAGAACCTGCTTCAATACCATTAGGGAAGAAAGGTGCTGGATTAAATCCTTGAGTTGCTGTAGAATAGTCTATTTGTACTGCATCTACAACACCGTCACCATTTGTATCTACTACCATACCATCTGCTGGGTTGGTAGCGTCTGAATATACACCTAAATGATCGTAATTATAAGAACCTAAAATTACATTATCGAAATTGTTATCAAAATCAAATGGCAAGTACAATTCTACTGTTACTGCAGGACTCGCACATAATACGTGCCCCAATTGTGGGTAACAAGCAATTGGTTCTACTAATGGGAAATTGATCAATGTTTCTAAAACATTATCACCATCTGTATCTATACCATTGTAAGTACATGTAGCAGGATCACCTCCTTCAATTACGATTAAATCTTGTGCTGTAGGCTCACAAGGAATAGTTAATTGTTGCATTAACATACCATCAACAAAGTCTGCTGGTGCAGGATTATCGCCAGCAATAGCGCGAACGCCTTGGAACAATAAATCTCCGTAATTAGGATCTAATGTTCTCAAACTCCAAGCCAATGAAGCCCAATCTGTACCAATAGAACTACCGAATACTAAGGTGTATTCTTCACATTTTTCTAAGAAAATGCTGTCTTGTTGTAATTCATCAATATCAATAGTTGGCCCAGCAGCATACACGATATCACCGTTACTATCCAAAATTTGCCAGAATACTGGCTCATCTGGACATAATAGTCCTTGTACGAACATGTTCGTTTCTATTAATTCCCCGTTACAGTTGGAGAAAGGGCAAGTTGCCTTTACACGGAACTGATCGTTTGCAGGAATATTTGGTCCAATAGCCATTATCACACCTTCGTCGTCAACGGCTAAATCACCATTTGAATCGTACAGATAAAAACTATGCTCGTCTTCATTTGCACCATTCCAATACGTCAAATCAATCGTTTGTCCATCTTCTATATAAATAGGAATAGTCAAACAAAACGTATCTTGTGGAGTTACCTTATAATTGGTATCTTCCCCTTCTGCAATAGAAACATCAATTGATGCACCATCCCAGCCATCTCCACCTGTATCTTCTAGCACTAATAAATAAATACACTTCCCATCTTGTTGAGGAAGGTTCAATAATGTTTGCTTAACGGAATCTTGACTATATGTACAAAGACCTTGTCCTTGTGCCATTAAGTTGCCAAATCCGAGGGCTAACAACATTGTAAATAAAACGTAAATCTTCTTCATCTCCTTTTTCAGATTAAAATTTGCTCAATAATAGATTTTTTGCTTCTTCGATTAATTCAGATTCTTTTTGATATTTGTTCAGTAGGATCACAGTGTAATTTGAAATTCAATTAGTGCTATGTAATTTATTAGTACTATTTGGCATGATACCAAACAGCATAACACATTGAGTTGAATAATTCAACTGAATGTGATTTATCTATTTTGAACGGATTGGGATGAAAATACGGTAAAGGGGAAGTACTATAGATTATAGTAGGTAGAGATTAAAAGTATTCAGAAGATTACTTTCTTTCAGTAGAAATGGATTTGATAATTTCCTTTTAAATTTTAATTCTCTTTCCTAACAGCAATGAGATGATCTTATTTATCTCTTACTTGTTACTTAAATACAAAGGTAGTTTAAAGATAAAAAAATAGAAATACCCTGTTTCGGGTATATTCATACTTATTGGATAGGTAATTAGGCAGTTATGGGGGCGATTACACGTAAATCGAGGATTCGGAGTCGTCTTTTATTTTTAATGCGGTATGTTTTGTGAACAAATATTTTTTGTATGAGCCATCCAAGTCCAAACCCCGTACCGACTACAACAGCAGTACTGATGGTCATCGGTGTTCCTACTACAGCTCCTACTAAAGAGAAAAAACCCCAACCTAAACCGAAAGACATTAATGATGCTCCTACGGGTTTTGACCATCGAGAAGGGTGAAATGAGCGAATAGCGGTGATGTCATCAAGATTGGCCATACCATTGGAAAAAACAATGATATTCTCCTCAGGAATAATATTTTCAATATATTCTGTTCGGTAGTTTTGCTCCGCTCCTTTTAGCTTGAACGTCACTTGATCTCCAATTTGATATTTTATAGTTTTCAAACTACCTGCCTTTTCTATTTGCAGAAAGAGTTGAGCGTTAACAGAGGTCATGGCAATTATAGTCAGAAAAAAGAACAATATGTACGGCTTCTTCATTTAGATCATCTTTTTTGTGTTAGCGGTTGGATACAAATAAATGTACATGTTTAAATTTCTTTTTTCCTTGTACCCTATTCTTCTAAAGTAGAATATCTTTATAAGAAAGTTGTAGAGAAGTACATTTTATAATTTGAAACCAATCCAAATAATCTATAAATTACTGATTATCAAAATACTATGAAATAAAAAAATAAAGGAAATTTTATCCAATAAAAAACTTAAAACTTTATTTACTAAAATAACTTATTATTGTATTGACCACAAAATGATTGAGAAATTATTCTGCAAATGGTCATCTAATTTTTTGAATTAATTAAAACCGAAAATATATGATTTCTGACAGAATGTTAGCTGCTTTGAATAAGCAGATCGGATTAGAAGGATACGCCTCGTTTTTATATTTATCTATGGCTTCTTGGTGTGATAAAGAAGGATTTGAAGGGTCGGCGCAGTTTATGCACCGTCAATCAGACGAAGAACGAGAGCATATGCTTAAAATATTTCATTATATCTATGAGGTAGATGGACATGCTTTAACCCCTTCTATTGCTCAGGCTCCTCACGATTTTGGAACAATCAGAGAAATGTTTGAGGAAGTGTATAAACACGAGCAAAAAGTAACCAAGTCTATCCACGATTTAGTGGCTATTAGTTTAGAAGAGAAAGATCATACTACTTATCAGTTTTTGCAGTGGTACATTGATGAACAGCGAGAAGAAGAAGCGTTGATGCGTTCTATTTTAGATCGAATTAAATTGATTGGTGATGGACCTCAATCGTTATATTATATCGATAAAGAGATTGAAAAAATCAATAAAGCTGAATTAGCGGCTGAGGCGGCAGGAGAAGAAGTATAATCTCTGATAACCAAGATTTGCTTTGGCAGATCTTGGTTGTTTTTATCATTCGATTTGATTTAAAATCTTAATCATCGAACGTTCTATTTTTTGGTAGGAGGTAGCTTCTTTTCCTACATAAATAAACATCAGCGATATAGATTTATCAGCTTCTGTGAGGCGTTGATATAGAATAGATTTGTTGAGACGATATGCTTCTCTGATCTGTCGCCGTAGTCGATTCCGATCTACTGCTTTCTTAAAGTTCTTTTTAGGAACGGTGAGTGCCATTTGTGCTGGAAAAGCAGTGGAATGTACTTCTTTTTGCTCCAACCAAACTACTCTGATAGGATATTTACTAAAGGATTTGCCTTCTTTGAACAGTTGTCCGATTCGGACTTTACTTTTGAGGTGTTCTAATTTAGAAAACGCTAGGCTTGTCATATTGAAGTATCATAAAAATAGAATAATAGCGAAGCACAAACCAAGTTTGAGCTTCAACTTTACTCAACCTTTATTACTTCACATGTCTTTGATCAGAAACTGTCAATTTAGCACGTCCTTTTGCACGACGACGAGCCAGTACTTTACGACCGTTTTTGCTGCTCATTCTTGAGCGAAATCCATGTTTGTTTACACGTCTTCTTTTCGATGGTTGGTAGGTACGCTTCATTGTAAATTATATTAATTAAAAACTGCGATGCAGCTATTTGTATTATCAATAATGAAAGAAGATTTAAAAAACAATGCTCTTTCAAATTCGGACGGCAAAGGTAAGTGTATTTTTAAACTTAGGCAATTTTTAGATAACCCATTTTCATAAAATATACTCTAAAACAGTATTTTTATGCTTTTTCTCGCCAGACGAGTCCTCCTTTTGTGTCAATATATGCCCAAAACTCTCCATGTTCGATTAGTGCCAAGCCATTTTTGAATGGATATACTTTTTGGAATTTAGGTTCAATCACCATATTTCCCTTTTCGTCAATAAATCCCCACGCACCATCCACCTGAACTTGCGCCAAACCATCAGAAAAAACACCTGCATCTTCGTATTTAGGCAAAATAGTCAACTTCCCAGCTTTATCTATATAGCCGTAAGCTCCATTGATCTCCACCACCGCTAGCCTTGCTCCAAAGTCACCTGCAAAATCATAAATTGACTCTACAACAATCTCCCCTTTTTGGTTAACGAATCCGTATTTATCATCTTTTACCGTCAAAGCCATTCCATGAAAAAACGCCCCATTGGTATAACCTTCCTCTTTGTCAAATTGTGGTGTTTGTATTATTTTTCCTGATGCGTCGATCAATCCCCATTTTCCATCTGCTTCAATCACAGCTACATGATCTTGAAACTGATATGCTTTTTCAAACTGTGGTTTAATTTTGAGTTGCCCTTTTGTATCAACATAGCCATATAATCCGTCGATCATTACAGGAGCTAAACCCGAGCGAAATGAGCCCGCTTTTTCAAATTTAGGTTCAATAACGATATGTCCTTCTTTATCAATAAAGCCACAAGTACCATCCATTTTTATGGCTGCTAAACCTTCACTAAAATCATCTGCGTCTTCATACTGTACTTCAATAGCAATACTTCCTCTTTGGTCGATATATCCCCATTGAGACACCAATTGTATTTTAGCTAAGCCTTCTTCAAAACGTCCTACATAGTTAAAAATGTGCTTCATTAGGAGACGCCCCAATGAATCGAGTGGTACGAGTTTGTTATTAAACCGAATTCTAGAAAAACCATTATAAAAGTCCTCTGCCTCGAAATACTGTGGTTCGATCACCACCTGCCCTTCTTTATTGATAAAGCCATACTTGCCTTTATCACGTATTTTGTAAAGTTCGTTTCCCATAGTCTGTTTTGCATTAAGCGTAGTTGTTCTGCACCTACTGTTCCACCAATCGTCGGAACTCGTCGAGGATATTGCGTTGCCCATTACTGGAGAGGTATGCGAACTTGCCATTTTTATCAATTATTTGGTAGAGCGGGATGCTCGATATATCATACTTTTTAGATATATCTTCCAAAGATAATACCAAACCATTGATGCCTGTGGGGTTATGTCGGATCATCGCCTCACGCCAAGCACTTTCTTTTTTGTCGATTGACACATTTAAAAGCACCACGCCCATATCCTGTAACTGCTGTCTTGTACTTGCCGATTTTTTAAATCCTTCAATACAAGGTTTGCACCAGCTTGCCCAAAAACTCAAATATACAACCTTTCCTTTATAATCTCCCAATGCAATGAGGTTTCGATTGGGATCAACCATATCAAAATCGGGTGCCGCCACCGATTCTAGCCCACTTAATGTGCCTCCATAAGTTGATAGCACTTCTTCTGTGTATTTAGGATAGGGGTTTTCATTCGAAAAAGTAGCAAAGTGTTTTTGCCCTAAATCTAAGTCTCCCGAACGATAATGTGTTTGATACAGTAATTCTTTTTGTAAGAAGTATTTAACCTTTCCTGTAAACTGTTGACTAGCAATTTGATATAATGGATGCTCCACTTTTTGCCGAGATAAATCTTCTGGCAAATATAAATAAAGCAAATAAGCTTTTAAGAAATTTTGATACGCTCCATGTTCTAATAGTTCCTTTTTTCGCAAAGAGACTGATCTTAAAACATCTATTGCTTTCTTGGATCGTTGAATATCTTCGTATTGATGTTCTAAAAACCAAACAATACGGTTGGTAGCGTTGGAATAGTTGATCTCCGTTTTTAGAAATGTATATAAAGCAGGAGAAATTTGAGTTTGTTGTCGATTTAAAAGTTGTATTTGAGCCTGTTGTTGTTGATCGACCCATTTAGCGTAGGCAATTGCCGTTTGTAGATTTGCTTGTTCAGATACGAACGCATCTGCCTGTATTTGTATATATCCACCTTCGTATAAGCGTTGATCGTGAGAACGAAACTGTTGTCGGTACTGCGCCCAAGCGTTATTATTTTTTGCACCTTTTCCTTCAAATTGGATCGTTTCAAATAGTTTTTTCCCTGCAAACATCAGGTTCAGATCGTCACCTTCTTCCAAATATACAAACACCGTTTGATAGCCATGATGTACTTCAACAAATGTTGCTCCTTCTATATTTAATTCAAACCTTGCCTCACCTTGAGCATTCAAATTCATTTGAAAGTAACTACGCTTGGTAGCATTTTTAGTTTTTTTGTAAGAAAAGCCAATAACAGAGTCGGTAGGCTGGCTTATTTTAGCTGTTATAGGTACGATTGCAGCATAGGTATGATTAGAAATGATATTGAGTAAAAATAAGTTAAGAATCCAAAATATATTTTTATACATGAATTTTTTTTTTGATAAAAAATACCTTCTTTATAAAGACGAAATATTCTTAAAAGGTGGTCATTTTCATAAACGAAACTCCAAAAATAAAGATTGTTAACTAAACGTCATTTATTACTTATCCTTTTCATTCAGAAGAATTTGGATTTGATTTTTTGGAAAAACCGCTTATCTTAACGAAGCAATTAGCAATCTACACTTACTACTCAACAAACAAACATCTTCATGTAGTAATTATTCCAAAAATATCTCTTTACGGAGTAATTGCCCAGTTATGTCCACTACTTTTTTTCCGTATTGCAGTTTTTTTTCATTCTCATTTATACCGAAAAAACTTACAAACTATGCGCTATTCTTTAAATATTCTAATTGTACTATTATTCATTGTTACGAATAGTTTTTCCCAGAATTCTAGTTTTTGGAAACCACTCAAAACTGGTGCTGGTGGTTGGGCTACTGGTATGGATATTCATCCTAGTGGAACGCCCATATATGCACGTGTTGATGTAGGTAGTGCTTACCGTTGGAACGAAACCAATCAAAGATGGGTAAACATTCTGACGAGCAGTTCTATGCCATCGACGGATATTTATTGGAATAACTATCAAGGTGTGTTAAGTATAGTTTCAGCACCATCTGATGCCAATAGAGCATACATGGCTTATGGCGATGGCATTTATAGAAGCAATGACCAAGGAGATAGCTGGCAGCGTACTAACTTTCCGACGATCAATATGCCTGCCAATGATGATGCATCGAAAACTTCAGGAGAACGTATTGCCGTTGACCCCAATGATGCTGACAATGTATATTTTGGTTCAATCAACGATGGTCTTTGGCGTAGTACAGATGGAGGTAGCACATGGAACGTTGTTACTGGTATATCTAGTGGAACGACAGATCGGGGTGTACGGCAAATATTATTTGATGCTAGTTCAGGAGTAACAGCGGGAATAACCAACACCATTTATGCTTTTGTTGATGGAATAGGTATTTATCAATCTACCGATGCAGGTAGTACTTGGTCTTTAATTTCATCGTATATCAATCCTATTTTTTACGATGCTGAAATGGCCTCCAATGGGTATGTCTATTTTTGTGGGGAAGACGATTTGGATTATCTCGTCCAGCGTTTCGATGGTATGACTTGGGCAAATATTTCTCCTGATGATTTCACTGCTTTCGGTGAAGTAGCCATTGATCCTTTTGATGCTGATCGTTTATTAGTATTTTCTTATGGCTTTTCAGATACTTATCGAACTTTAAATGCGACCAATACATCTCCGAACTGGACTTATATGACGACATCTAATCAAGCGAACGATATTGGTTGGATGAATGTAGCCGAATTGAATTGGTTTACTATCGGAGAAGTCGTTTTCAATCCTGCTGTGCCTAATGAACTTTGGAAAGCTGACGGAGTGGGTACTTGGAAAACATCTGATTTGGCGGATGCAGATGTTACTTGGACAGAATATGCGGCTGGACAGGAACACTTAGTTTCTAATGATATTGTCGTACTGCCCAATAATAGAGTCGTTACGGCTCATTGGGATCGACCTTTGTTTTATCATAGTGATCTCGATGCTTTCCCTGCAACTCAGCAACCTACAAACCGCTTTAATTCTGCTTGGGATATAGATCGCAGTCCTAGTGACCCAGATTTTCTAGTCGCTATCATTGAAGACCATCGTTATTGTTGCTATGATGCTGAACGCAGAAGTTCTGGATATTCTACAGATGGTGGACAAACATGGACGACCTTTGCCACGCAACCTGATCCGATTGGGGATAATATTTTTGGATATATCACTGTTTCAGCGAACGACAATGACAACATTGTTTGGCTACCTTCTTTTGATCTTGAACCCTATTTTACCACCGATAGAGGCAATACTTGGACACAGGCTACTCTGCCTAATAATTCTGGAAGTTGTTGTACAGGAGCTAATTTTTTTGATAGAAATTCACTAACCGCAGATCGGGTTTTAGATAATACTTTTTACATCTATGATTTTGGTAATGGAAACGTATATCGCTCAACTGATGGTGGAGCAACTTGGAATAATTTTAATAATGTATTACCTGCATTTGCTTTTAATTGTAAAATCATGGCAGTACCCGATCATGCGAATCACTTGATTTATGCACGTGGGGCAGAACAAAGTATCAGCAATATTCATGGATTGATGCGTTCAGTGGACGGAGGACAAACATGGTCAACTTTCCCAAATACCAACGAAGTACTCAATGTAGCCATTGGAAAAGCTGCCGCTGGTTCTAGTTATCCGACGATCTATATTCAAGGACGGGTCAATGGAATATTTGGCTATTTTATGTCTACAGATGAAGGTATAACCTGGAATCAAATTGGTGATTATCCATTAGGAATTTATGATAAAGCTAAAATTATGGAAGCCGATATGGATGAGTTCGGTCGTTTGTTTGTTGGTTTTGCTGGAAATGGATTTGTTTATCATGAATTGATAGATACGACTGTTCCAAATATTAATGTGAGTGCCAGTTGTATTGAAATTTATCCTTGTCCGACAGATGATTATTTTGTTATCTCTGGATTATTGGGGAATGTTTCTATAAATATTGTGAATAGTATGGGACAGGTTGTTCAGTCGCTTACTAGCTCCAACAATGAAGTAATTATTGACATTTCAAATTTGGGAACTGGATTGTATTTTGTAAATATTCAAGATCAATCCAACGGAAATATGTTTATTGAAACCATCATTAAACAGTAAAATATATTTGAGTGCTGACAAAAAAGAAGTGCATGTTCTGTAACAGCAGGCATGCACTTCAAATTGTCGAAAAACTACCAAGTTTTTACATTTTAAAATATCTTTGTTTCTACCTAGCTGAAAACTCAACGGGTAAGGTAAACATAACTTTCACATTTCGCATTCCTTGTTTTCCTGGTTTCCAAGTTGGCATTTTCCCAATAACTCGTAATACCTCTTTGCCTAATCCTCCACCTGGCTCACGAAGAATTTCAGCGTCTTGCACTACTCCTTGTTCATTAACAACAAATCGTACAAAGACTTTTCCTGAATAGCCATTTTCTAAAGCTAAGGTTGGATATTTGATGTTTTTATAAATAAACGATAGTAGATTTTTATCCGATAATTGACGGCGTTCTTTTTCTGTTATGGATGGATCAATGTCTCCAAACTCTGGCATTCGTTCTACTCTGGTATAAATAGTCGGATCAACCAAGTCCTCGGCTGGATCATCAGGAACAACCACTGGTTTTTTAGGTTTTGGAGCAGCAAGACGTGGTATTACAGGTACGTCCACAGGTTCATCTACAATAACATCCGTTGGTAAAATGTCGGGTTCTGGTTCTTCAATAAATTCTTCTTCTTCAATTTCCTCTATTTTGTCAGAGATTTCAATAGCAGGTGGTATTGGAATGGGTTTTCGTTCACGAGGTGTTCGAATCACAGGAATGTCATCGAAATTTACTTCATCAATTTCAACTAATTCCATTTCTGGTTCAATATCATATATCGTATAATTGAAGGCAAAAAGTGCAAAAGATAAAGAAATAATCAATCCGACTTTGAGATAAATAGGACGATTTTTTTTGAGTTTTGAAATATCAAGACGTGTCATAATCTGTATAATTTTAGTTTTAAAATATAGAATAGTCAGGCTAATTGAAGTAGTGTAATACTTCAACAACTTGGTAGTGACCGACTTAAAAATGAAAAATTTAACTTATCAAATGGTGACTAAAGTTATCACTTGATTTTAGGAAATAACTCATTCCCTATTTACAATATGACCAGCAGGTTCTGGAATTTGCTCTAATGAATCTCGATATACATCTTCTTGGTTGCTTAGTTCTCGCATCAAAATCACCTTTCTTGGAGCATCTGAAATCAGATGACACTGTGTGAACAATATTGGTAACAACCAACAACATATATATCGACAAACATACCTTTTCATAGCTTTATAAGTATGTCTTTATAGATTACACAAAGTTCTATTTTGGTGTGTACTTGATTATTTTTTTTTGAAAATATACTTGAAGGAAAGGAAAATAAATTACAATCGCTGTACCATTTCTTTGACAATAGTCGTCATTTTGGGTTCGGCAACTCGTGCGACTTCTATGACACTTTCTAGCGTGGTTTTTTGAATTGATTCTATCGGAAAACACTTATTGGATACTACAGAAATCACAAAAACAGGAACATCCATGTGGCGGGCAACGATTACTTCTGGGACGGTGGACATACCTACTAAGTCGCCCCCAATAATATTGAGAAAACGATATTCAGCGGGCGTTTCAAGATTAGGACCTTGAAGGGCAATATACACTCCTTGATGCGTTTTGATGTTATGTTCGTCAGCAACTTGTTCTGCTAATTCAATCATTGTAGCGTCATAGGTATGTAACATATCTGGAAAACGTGGTCCAAAACGCTCATCGTTTTCGCCACGCAGCGCATTAGCAGCTTGGAGGTTAATGTGGTCTTTTACAAACACAATATCACCTGCCTCAATTTCAGCATTTGTACTACCAGATACATTTGAGATTATAAGTCGTTCTATGCCTAGCATTTTCATCACTCGAATAGGAAAAGTCACTTCTTTCATTGAATACCCTTCGTAGTGATGAAAACGACCTGCCATCGCCACAATTATTTGTTCACCTAGTTGACCAATAATGAGCTTACTTTGATGACTTTGAACGGTAGAGACTGGAAAATGTGGAATGTCCTGATACGGAATTTCCACATCTACCTTTATTTCTTTTGTTAGATTTCCAAGTCCTGTACCCAAAACGATTCCAAAACGAGGTTGCAAAGTCGTCTTAGAACGAATAAATTGAATACTTTCTTGAACTTGGTCAAATAACATAGTATTGTAGTTGATTTCGAATTAATTCAAACGAATTTCATCGTCGTTAGAATCATAAAAATTGTATTTCGACAATCCGTAATCTGTATTTGGACGGATTTTAATCCATTTTTTGAATTTCATCAACCAACGCATTTGCATACTCGGAAATCCTTTTTTGATATATGCTTCTATGTATGGGTGTGCTTGTAAATACAATTTTGAACTCGGTCGAGACTGTAAAATAAAGTCTAAATCTCGTTCAATTTCATCTGTCAATAAAATGGTAGCATTGACTTTACCTGATCCGTTACACTGCGGACAAACCTCAGCTGTATTAATCTTCACTTCTGGACGCACACGCTGCCGTGTAATTTGCATTAAACCAAATTTACTCAACGGCAAAATAGTATGTTGCGCTCGATCTTTTTTCATAAACTCCCGCATTTCACGCAGTAGTTGTTTACGATGATCGGCAACTCGCATATCAATAAAATCAATAATAATAATTCCACCAATATCTCTAAGGCGTAATTGTCGGGCAATTTCTGCCGCAGACTCCAGATTAACCGCTAACACCGCTTCTGCCAAATTAGCGTTTTTGGCCATTTTGTGTCCGCTATTCACATCAATGACGTGCATCGCTTCGGTATGCTCGATCACTAAGTACGCTCCACTTGCCATGGTTGCTGTCTTTCCAAAAGAAGACTTAATTTGACGATTGACACCATGTACCTCGAAAATAGGTGTTTTGGATTTATGATAATTAACAATACCAACTTGATCGGGTGCGATATTACCCAATAAGTCTTTTACGTTATGATACAACTCTTTATCGTTGGTTACGATTTTATTGAACGAATCACTCAACAGGTCACGCAAAATACTGGAAGCTTTATCTAACTCACTCAATAGTTTAAGTGGTGGTTTGCTTTTGTGTAGTTGTTGATGAATCTGCTCCCATTTAGACAACATGCCATTCAACTCTTCATGTAAATCAGCTACTCGTTTTCCTTCGGCTGCTGTTCGAACAATCAATCCAAAATTCTTTGGACGGATACTTTCCACCAACAATTTTAAGCGGTTGCGCTCATCGGGATTACCAATTTTCTTTGAAACAGCGATTGTATTTGAAAATGGTGTCAAAACTAAATAACGTCCAGGAATAGTAATTTCACAGCTCAGTCGAGGCCCTTTAGTAGAAATAGGTTCTTTTAGTATTTGAACCAAAATAGGCTGCTGTTTTTTAAGCACTTGGTCGATCTTACCTGTTTTTACGATTTCAGGCTCAAATTCAAAATGATCTAAACGGTGGGTCTGATGACGACCATCCATTGAATCTTTAGAAAATTTTAGCAATGTTCGTAGTTTTGGACCAAGATCGGTATAGTGTAGAAAGGCATCTTTTTTATGCCCAATATCAACAAATGCAGCATTTAAGCCAGGCATCAATTTCTTGATTCTTCCGACAAAGATATCGCCTACGGTAAAATTGGTGTTTGTTTTCTGATAGTGTAACTCTACCAATTTAGAATCCTCCAATAGTGCAATTTCGACATCGGTAGGCGTAGAATTTATAATAAGTTCTTTTTCCACAATTACGTGTTCTGTTTGTTGTGTACTTGACACAAACAACTCCACTGTCAACATATAAACAGGGAATCACCCGTGAATACACACGATTGAGACAAGAAAACAGTTTGATTTTTTTCGAAATTGATAATAATCTTGACAAAAGAATTCAACAAAATTGTCACACAGCAATTGGTCAGATTTGAACCGAAAACAGGTTAATTATAAACCTAAATATATGATGATAAAGACGAGTTAGAATATTTTATAAAAACTAAAAGAGCATTATTCGGAATTTTTGATTCTCGAACATCTAAATTTTAATTCTTATTTTATTTTCTTGAATCTTGGGCTTATGAATATTCTATTCGATCTATTTTATTAAACGCCTTTATTACATAAGCTATCGTGCTGAATAGATTACTAAAAAGGACTTTTAAATATAGTTGGATGGATATTTTTTCTTCGCTAGAAAAACCCCAACTTTATACGATTTTCGGTGTAAATCAACAAAACATTTGAACAAGTCAAAAGAGCATATACTTCTCTAAAAAACAAAACTATTCAAAATAGGGAACACGAACTAGGAGCATCATCAAGATAAAACCTAGTTCGTGTAAATCAAATAATCATAAAATAACTAGCGAACCATAAGTATAGTCCTCTAAATAAAATATGGACTATTTACCCTTCTTTTTATGTCTATTCTTACGAAGTCTTTTTTTACGTTTGTGCGTCGCAATCTTATGACGCTTTCTTTTTTTTCCACAAGGCATACTTAATATTCTTTATGATGTATTTAAAATAATTTCTTTTTATAACGTGCTACACTTTAACTGTGCATCTTTTGCAGCAGCCTGATCGCCTAAAGCTGTTAGCGCTTCTGCTAAATAGCAATGCGCTTGCTTATTCATTGGATCAAGGTTGATCGCCTTTTTAAGTCGCTCTGATGCTTTATCAAACTGACCCGTTTGTATTCCAAATCGACCTAGACTCACCAATACAGGAACACTTTCAGGATTCGCTTTGTTTAAATCCAACAACATTAGTACTCCTTTCATAGGATTATCTGCGGGTGGATTTTCAGCATAAGCAGTCGCTAAATTTACTTTGTGCGCTATATTGTCAGGGTTAATCGAAATAGCACTTTCAAATGCCTGAACAGCTTTTGTTGAACAAAACTTTCTAATTTTATCGGCCGTTGCTTTTCTAGCACCGATCATATATGTTGTTCCTGCAATAGACCAAGCCTCTTCGGTTTGATCTAAAGAGGCCACTTTTTCGGCATAATAACCTGAAATATCGGCACGATTATATTCAAACCATTTACTGGCTAGGTTTTTATACCCCGCTATCTTTACAGAATCTGTAGCTGTTTCTGCGATTTGCTTTTCTAAAGATAAAATAAACGCTGATTCTTTATTGCTCAGTTCCGGCTTGGCTTCTAGCAACAGCGAATTAATCCCTGTACTTTCGGCACTCAAAGCTCTCTTTTTTTCTATTTTACTATAATCAGAGGGTTTTGTATTAGCTCCAAAATATAAACCTAGAAATAAAAGAACGGCACTTCCGACCAGAATCAGCTGCGTTTTATTCATCAGTTGACTATTTATCTTCGTCAGGTAATGAGGTTACATTCTCTTTTACTTGCTCTACAAATACCTTTGCAGGCTTAAAAGAAGGAATATAGTGTTCTGGAATTTCGATAGCTTCATTTTTCTTAATATGACGACCGATTTTCTTTGCTCTTTTCTTAATAACAAAAGAACCAAACCCTCTTATATACACATTCTCTCCTTCAGAAAGAGACGTTTTCACCTCTTTGAAGAATGTTTCTAAAGAAACCAAAACATCTACTTTCGGCACGCCCGTCTTTTCCGATATTGCTGCGACTAAATCAGCTTTTCTCATTATTACTATTTGGTTTAGAATAAGTTACAAATGATCCGTTTCGAGAAACGAGCCACAAATTTCGGAATTTTATTCATTAAAAGAAAGTAATTCAATAAATTATTTTGACTTTTCTTGTTTATTTTCAACGACTTAGCTAAACCATACTATAATTTATGGTTTTTTAATGTCTTTTACATTTAATTGTAAGGTAGTTTTACCCTTCCATATATTCTCATTTATATTGTAACAGATGTCAAAAGCATTGTCCTTAATTGCTTCATAATGATCTGCCAAACCAAAGCCAATTCCGTTAAAAACAGGTGATTCGTGCTGATATACTTCTAATTTCAAATGATTATTCTTTAAAACCCTTGTTCGAGGTGTATTGAAAACGTTTTTTGTTACAAAAATAGGATTTCGATTTTTGGGCCCAAACGGAGCAAACTGTTTTAAAATCTTCCAAAAAGCAGGCGTAATATCTTCTAACTTGAGGCAAGCTGCAATATCCATCTCTGGTTGAATTTGCTCTATTGATCTGGTTTGTTGAACGACTTTTTCGAAACGTTCTCGGAAAGCTTCAATATTTTCAGGCAACATAGTTAAGCCCGCTGCGTGTTGATGCCCACCATATCCTAGCAACAAATCACTACATCGTTGAATGGCTTGATGAATATTAAACCCTCGAACGGAACGAGCAGAACCAACGACTTTTCCTTCTGACTGGGTTAAAACAATGGATGGATGATAAAAAGTATCAACCATGCGAGCCGCCACAATACCAACTACGCCTTTATTCCAATCAGGATCAAACAGAACAATACTTTTCCGATTCTCCCAATTAGAAAAGGAGGTAAACTGTTCTTTGGCAGATTCCACATTCAGTAATTCAATATTTCTTCGAGATATATTCAAATCTACTAAAACTTGTGCAGCCTTCTTAGCCTCAGTTGATTCTTCAGCAAGCATTGTATCGACGGCTAATTTCGCATCGGATAGACGACCTGCCGCATTTATCAATGGGCCTAAACCAAAGACAGCATCTCGTATCGACAGCGGTTTTCGTTGTCCAGAAACTTCGATCAAAGCTTGCAAACCCTGCCTTGGATTAGTATTCAGTTTTTTCAAACCAAAATATGCCATGACTCGATTTTCACCTGTAATAGGTACTATATCACAACCAATACTGACCACTAACAAGTCCAATAAATTCTCCAATTCACTCCAATCAATAGCTATTCGAGTTTGATAGGCTTGTGCTAATTTAAACGCAATGCCGCAACCTGTTAGTTCTTTATAGGGATATGGACAATCGGCTTGTTTGGGGTTTAACATGGCGTAAGCATCAGGCAATTCATCGCTTGGTAGATGATGATCGCAAACAATACAATCTATTTTGTATGAATTGGCTAAATCTATTTCGGCAATGGCTTTGACACCACAATCCATTGCAACAATAAGATGGACACCTTCTGATTTGGCAAATTCGATTCCTTGTTTAGAAATTCCATAACCTTCTTTGTAACGATCTGGAATATAATAGATGAGATTTTTATGATATGATTTCAAAAACGTGTACATCAACGCCACTGAACAAGTGCCGTCCACATCGTAATCGCCATATAGCAAAATCCGTTGTTTTTGCTCAATTGCTCGCTCTAGTCGGGCAACAGCTTTTTGCATATTTTTCATCAAAAAAGGATCGTGGAGATGCTGTAGTTTTGGACGAAAGAACTGTTTGGCTTGATCGTAGGTTTTGATGCCTTTTTGAACTAATAATTGACATAAAAGCGGAGAAATACCCAAGTCCCTCTGTAAAGACTCCACTTCGTTTTCGTCAACGGATAAGAAATTCCATTTTGTTTGCACTGCTAGTATGTTTTGTTTAATAATGACAGATCAAGTTTTTGGCAACTTAACCTTGAGTCTTAAATGTAAGCATCTTTCCCTAAAAAAAGCATTTTTTATACTGATTTCATCAATTGTCATTTTTTCAAAAAATAAATCTAAAAACTTGTATAAAGTCAAATCCTCTTCTATATTTGTGCTTATTAAGAATTGATCTAAATAAAAATAACTATATTAAACCATGAAAAATTTATACCTAAAAAACTTATTTTTGCTATTCATTATTTCTATGTTGGCTTCTTGCAATATGGAAGATGATGTTAATGTAGATGTAGCTCCTTCTTACGAAATACCTACATTCTACAACTTTGACAACGTTAGCTATACAGGACAAACAAGTCGTTTAAATATGTTGACAGAGTGGAAAGCATATATGGGAACTTCCAAAACGATGGGAGTTGCTTTAGACGCTGATCGCATGAAAGCCATGTTTGCGAATGCAGAAGGTGCTGGATTTTCACAAGAATATCCAAAGCAAATTAAAAGTAAAACGTTCGAGGCTGTTCAAACTGACTTTGAAGCCTTGATTGATGAATTAGCAGCAGCAAGTGCATCAACTGTAGCTGGTTCGGAAGGTGTTTCTGGTGTCATTGAAAGCAACGACGGTGCAAAATCATATCTAGTTGGTGAAGATGGACTCGATCATGCACAAGTTATCGAAAAAGGGTTGATGGGTGCTTGTTTTTATTATCAAGGTACATCTGTTTATATGGGCGATGATCGTATGAATGTCGATAATGAAATAGTTGAACCAGGAGAAGGAACAGCAATGGAGCATCATTGGGACGAAGCATTTGGATATTTGGGTGTACCTAAAGAATTTCCAGTTAATACAAGTGGCTTAGTCTTTTGGGGTACTTATACCAACAGACGAAATGATCTTTTAAATTCAAACCAAACTTTAATGGATGCCATGTTGAAAGGTCGTGCAGCGATTAGCAACGATGACTTGACAGCAAGAGACGAAGCGATTACAGAAGCACGAGCAGCTTGGGAAGAAGTTTCAGTTGGAACGGCTCTACACTACCTAAATGGCGGTATCGCTGATTTTGATGATATGGCATTGAGATCACACGATTTGTCAGAAGCTATTGGGTTTGTATACAGTTTGCAGTTCAATGAAGGACGTAAAATTGATTTAGCTCAAATCAATGAAATTTTGACTTTGATAGCTGGATCAAGTGATTTTGAAAATATGAACTTGTACAATACAGCTGTCGCTGATTTACAAACAGCGAAAGATAAACTAGCTGAATATTATGGTTTTGAAGCTATAAAAGATCAGTTTTAAACGTAAATTTTTCGACTAGAAAGCATTTTGAAAAATGCTTTCTAGTTTCTAAAATAATTACCAAACATGAAGGATTTAAAAAAGATAATTTTATTGGGATTTATTGGAGGTTTTCTCTTCACTATTAATGCCTGTAAAGACGATGATAGCAATGATCCATTAACTTGTACAAAAGGATATGACCAACAGGATTTGTTGACAAATATAGTTGATAATATCATAACGCCTTCTTACAATCAATTTGGTAATGATGTAACGACTCTTGAAAACGCTATCAATGAATTGGTTGCTCAACCTTCGGCTGCAACTATAGAAGCAACTAAAAGTGCGTTTGTATCAGCTTACACCACTTTTCAACATACTTCAAATTTTGAAATAGGCACAGCCGATGAATTAGAATTCAGAGCGAACTTCAATAATTTTCCACCTAACACTGATGATATTCAATCTAATATTGAAACAGGAGTGTATGATTTTGCGGCAGCGGGTTCAAGTCTAGATTACGATAAAGGGTTTCCTGCTTTAGATTATTTATTGTATGGTCATCAAAATTCAGAAAATGATTTAGTTACAGCCTTGCAAACTGATGAAAATCTACAAAACTATTTTCTCGCTATTATTGCCGATATGAAAAATCGTATTACGACAATTCAGGCGGATTGGAATACAGATAGAGCTAGCTTCATTGATAATAGAGGAACAGATGCAGGTAGTTCTTTGAGTGTCATTATCAATGCTTTAAATGAAAATTATGAATATTCAAAAAGATACCGCCTCGGTGATCCTGCGGGTGTCAATGCACTCGGAATTACCTATCCAGAAGGTGTAGAGGCTTATTATAGCGACCTTTCTATTGACTTACTAAAAGCATCTTTAGAAGCATCTGCGGATATTTATAAAGGAATTGGTTTTGAGAATGGTCAAAATAAAGAAGGTTTAGATGACTTGTTAGGTTTTGTAGATGCACAGAAGGGAGATGTTTCTCTGAACGAGGTGATTTTAACGCAATTTGAAACAGCGGCTCAACAATTAAATAATATTAACGCCTCTTTGGCACAAGCTATTGAAAACGATAACAACGCCGTTCGTGAAGCTTATACAGATTATGCACAACAAGTTTTATACTTAAAAACAGACATGCCCTCAACGCTCTGTATTTCTATTACCTACATAGATAATCCTTCAGATTCGGATTAATCTATGTCATTCCAACAAGCTATTTCTAATTATCTAAACGTCACTAAGGGAATTTATCCCTTAGTGACGTTTAGGATTTTATTCGGATTATTAATGGCGTTTGGTGGGATTCGAGCTTGGTCAAATGGTTGGATCGAAAAGCTCTATTTGGAACCCGATTTCTTTTTTAAGTTTTATGGTTTTCACTGGATTCCTGACCCTACAGAAACACAAATTTACGTTGTTTTTTCGCTTATTATTATTAGCGCACTTTGTATCGCATTCGGACTTTTTTATCGAATAGCTATCTTTATTTTTTTTTGCTGTTTTACCTATAAAGAACTCATTGATGCGACTAATTATCTCAACCATTACTACCTCGTTATTGTACTCGCTTTTCTGCTTATCTTTTTACCAGCACATCGTAATTTTTCACTAGATGTTCGTTGGCGTGGAATCGCTCCCATCACTAAAATTCCAGCGTATTACATTGATGTTATTATTGCACAATTAACTATTGTGTACACCTGTGCGGGTCTAGCTAAACTCAATACAGACTGGATGGTGTATGGTTTACCTTTGCGGATTTGGTTGCCCGAACACGCTGATTTACCTTTATTGGGTTACTTCTTCAAACAAGATTGGTGCGGTTACGTCTTTAGCTGGGGCGGAGCGATCTATGATCTGACCATTGCTTATTTTTTGATGTTTCGCAAAACTCGACCTTTTGCTTATGCCATGGTCATTGTTTTTCATTTTTTGACGTATTTACTATTTAATATTGGTTTGTTTCCGCTGATTATGGTGTTTAACACCTTGATCTTTTTTCCTTCGGAAACGCACTATAAATTTTTCTACTCAAGGTTTCAAAAAGAAATTGTTTCTACTCAAAATTATGTAGGCTCTAAAATATTGATTCCGTTTTTTGCTATTTTTCTACTCGTACAAATTATTCTACCCTTTCGACATCACCTCTATTCGGGTAATTTGTATTGGACAGAAGAAGGGTATCGTTTCGGTTGGCGTGTGATGCTCGTTGAAAAATCTGGAACGGCTACTTTTTCTATTACTGATCCCAAAACTGGAAACCAAGCTGAGATTATCAACAGTAAATACCTAACGCCATATCAAGAAAAACAGATGGCGATTCAGCCTGATTTTATTTTACAATTTGCTCATTTTTTGGCGGAAGAATATCGTTTATATCACGGCATTGACGATCCAATTGTCACGGTCAATGCACATGTGGCTCTAAACAGTCGTGCAAGTCAACAATTTATTGATCCAACTATTGATTTGAGTAAAGAAAAAGATAGTTTTGTGCAAAAGAAATGGATTTTACCGTTTCGGTAGGTAGCTTTTATCAAATAAGGATATGATTTAAAAATAATTTTGAATAGTAACATCTTCACAATACCAATGCTTATTTTCTCATGCTTTTCCTGTAATACAGAAAAACATAAGGAATCTAGACCACAAAACAATAGTATTAGCATTAAAGAAGATCGAAAATTTGATATTCAAAAGATAAAGCAATTTCCAATACCTAAATTAGCATCAATACTGAAGTACTACCAAACTTCAGGTGTCGTTGAAAACGCTCCTTCAAAAAGTTATTATAATCCAACTGAAGATGGACTTTTTGTATTTTATACTCTTTTTGATAAAAAGCAAAAAGAAAAACGACTTAAAAGAATTGGAACATTAATTACACATACTTATTATAAAAAAGGGTATGGATGGGATGCAGAAGATCAAGATCAAACTTTTATAGAGTTGAATTTAACTGCAAAAGATATAGTAATTGGAAAATCAATACGTGTCGGCTCAGATATAAGTTCTATTATTCCTGAACTTGGCTTTCCATTAACACAGAATGATACGACTGCTATTTTTATAGGAAAAGATAATTATGTTTGTAGGCTAGATATTGAAAATAATATTGTTGAAGGCTTTACCTACGGAATTTATAATTTCAAAATTAGTACGAACGAAACTACAGAAACCCTGTTATCCAAAATAATTAAAGTTACCCATTAATTTTACAAATAAAAGTGGTAAACCGACTTAAAGTCGGACTACTACTCTACAAAACACAAAACAAATCCAACACCAATGAAAAAAAGCCAAGTTGCTACTTCCATAGAAAAATTAGAAAAACTTCCTTCCTTTATACGTGGTTGGGCAAAGAATTATGCCTTAGGTTCAACCGTTCCTTATGTTGGACGATCTGGATTGAATTTTATAAAAACGACACCTAACGAGTGGGTAGCAGAGCTAAAAAATAGGCGTAAAGTTCAAAACCATTTGAAGCAAATTCATGCGTGTGGAATGATCTTGATTGCAGAAAGTATTGGGGTATTGATAACGGCAATGAATCTTTCGGCAGATGCGATTCCTTTAGTCAAATCTATTGATGCACAGTTTGTCAAACGCTCGACGGGTTCGATGGTCGGTAGGGTTCAATTAACGGATGAGCAAATTGAGTATATTAAAAATACGCCTAAAGGTGAACTAGAATTGAATGTTAAAATTACAGATGAAGCAGGCGTTCAACCCATTTTGATTAAAGTAACCTCGGCATGGGTGCCTAAGAAACGAAAAAAATAATGCGTTCTAAATATATTTTTATCTGCTGTTTTTGCTTGTTGAGTTCATGGCTTTATGGACAAGGTATTAGCGTGCGCGGTACAGTCGTCAATTCTGAAAATGAAGGTGTAATTGGTGCGGATATTTTCATAGTAGAAACACAACGATTATATGAAACCGATGTCAATGGCACATTTGAATTGACGGATTTAGAGACAGCATCTTACACCCTTAATATTTTTTCAACAGGCTATGCTTCCCAAACGATTTTATTAGAAGTCCAAGAACAAAACGATGATCTTCGCATTCAACTAGAAGCCGTTAATGTGGAATTAGGAACGGTCGAAGTTCGGGAAGGACGAGAGGATGATCTACGGGTCAAACGCTTGAAAGATGTGGATGGATTTGGAATATATGCATCCAAAAAAACAGAAGAAATTGATCTAACGGATTTGATTGCCAACCTAGCGACTAACAATCCTCGTCAAGTATTTGCTTCCGTCCCTGGACTAAATATTTGGGAAAATGACGGCGCAGGTTTACAACTCGGAATCGGTGCAAGAGGGCTTGACCCCAATCGAACGTCTAATTTCAATACCCGTCAAAATGGCTACGATATTAGTGCAGATGCCTTGGGTTATCCCGAAAGTTATTATACACCACCAACCGAAGCACTCAAAACAATAGAAGTTGTGCGTGGTGCAGCCTCTTTACAGTTTGGTCCACAATTTGGTGGCTTGCTCAATTTTCAATTTAAAGACGGTGATATTGATGCACCATTCAAGTTAACGTTGAGTAATACAGTGGGTTCGTTCCAGTTTTTAAACAGCTTCACAAGTATAGAAGGGCATTCTAAGAAATGGTCATATTACGCTTTTTATCAACGAAAACAAGGCGACGGATGGCGAGAAAATGCCCAATTCGATCAAAATACAGCGTATGCGAGTGTTCGATATGCGTTTTCGGAACGATTTAGTGCTAAATTCGATTTTACGTATATGAATTATTTGGCGCAACAGCCGGGTGGTTTGGTCGATTTTGAATTTGAACAAGACCCTCGACAATCCAAAAGAGAACGCAACTGGTTTAAGGTCAATTGGCAGTTGGCTGCCTTACATTTGGATTATAAAGTCAGCGAAACGCTTAAATGGAATACTCGGATTTTCCAACTCAATGCTAGCCGTGAAGCTCTAGGTGATTTAGGTGCGATCAATCGTCCCGATCCTTTACGAGAACGAGATTTAATCAAGGGAAATTACCAAAATTGGGGTGCAGAAACTCGTTTATTGAAACGCTATCAGTTTAAGAATAGTGAAAATATCCATAATTTCTTAATTGGAGCAAGATACTATAATGGATTTGCAGAAAGTCGCCAAGGGGATGCAGATGATACGGCTGATCCTAATTTTCGTTTTCTAAACCCAACAGATTTAGAAGAATCGGATTATGATTTTCCAAGTCAAAATGTGTCATTCTTTGCTGAAAATTTATTTAATCTTACTTCAAAATGGTCGGTTACACCCGGTATTCGTTGGGAATATATTGACACCAATGCCGATGGGTATTTTAAGGAGCGATTTGAGCTAGGAGGTATGACTATTGCTGAAGAAAGAATTGTTGTCAATAGAAGCAATACCCGTTCATTTGCATTGTTAGGTCTAGGAACTTCCTATCGTTTCAACGAAAATTTAGAGGTGTATGCCAATATTTCACAAAATTATCGTTCTATCAATTTTACGGATTTGGCCATTGCCAACGTCAACTTGATCGTGGATAGTTTACTACAAGACGAAAGTGGTTTCAATGCGGATTTAGGTAGTCGAGGCTCGTTGTTAGATGGACATTTGGTCTATGATGCAAGTTTGTTTCTGATTCGGTACAATGACCGTATTGGTATTGGAAGCATCATTGTGGAAGATGCAGGTGGTTTGCAACGAGCTACCGCTTATCGTACTAATATAGGTAATGCTCGTATTTATGGTTTGGAATCTTACATTGAAGGACGGCAGCAGTTTTTCACCTCAAAAGAACATGCCTTAGACGCTCGATTGTTCGTTAACATGGCATTTATCAATGGCAAATATACCTCTGGAACATCTGACGTTTTGAATAAAAATGTTGAACTCATTCCGCCTTTTAATATCAAATCTGGATTGAAACTGCGTTACCAAAATTTTGGATTTAGTTATCAATACTCCTACACCCAAGAACATTTTACAGATGCGACCAATGCTCGATTTTTCCCTGATGCCACACGTGGTATTATTCCATCTTATCAGGTACATGATGTGAGTTTGAGTTATGAATTTAAACGTTGGACGATCAATGCCAATATCAATAATCTGTTAGATTCTGCTTATTTTACTCGTCGTGCGAATGCATATCCTGGGCCAGGGATTATTTCTGCGGATGGTCGGGCGTTTTATGTGAATTTGGTGTATCAGTGGGCGAAGCAACCCTAAAGTGAAATGATGACTGAAGTCACCATTTCACTACACTCTAAATAAATATCTATGAAATCCGTTTTCTTTTCTTTCCTACTTTGTTGTTCTTTTACGCTACAAGCACAAGATTTTCAAACCCCTTTCGAGAAAGACCCTGCGAGTACAGCAACCTATTTTGAGACAATTGAGTTTTATAAAAATTTAGCGAAAGCCTACCCCAAAAAATTACAATTGCTTCCACACGGTACGACTGATAGTGGACATCCGTTGCATACGGTAGTTATAAGTTTAGATGGAGATTTCGATGAGGCTTCTATTCGTAAAAAAGGGAAAATGGTTTTGTTTGTAAATAATGCGATTCATTCAGGTGAATCTTGTGGTGTGGATGCGTCGATGCTCCTGATTCGAGATATTTTACAAGAAAAAATAGATAGTCGTCTTTTAGAAAATACCGTCTTGGTGAGTATTCCATTTTATAACATCGGTGGCGGACTCAATCGAGGTAGTCATAGCCGAACTAATCAAAACGGTCCTAAAGAACATGGTTTTCGGGGCAATGCTAAAAACTTGGATTTGAATCGAGATTTTATCAAATGTGATTCTCGAAACGCACAGACCTTTAACCAAATTTATAATACTTGGCAACCCGATATTTTTATTGACAATCACACTTCTAATGGTGCAGATTATCAATATACGCTCACACTAATTGCCACCCAAGAAAATAAACTTCATCCTGTTTTATCGGATTATATGACGGATCAATTATTGCCTTTTTTATCCGAAGATATGGAACAGCGCAATTGGGAAATGACGCCGTATGTGTACGCTCGCAACACACCCGATGATGGTATCGCAGCATTTTTGGATTTGCCGAGATATTCTTCTGGTTATGCAGCTGTGCATCATGCGATTTCGTTTATGCCCGAAACACACATGCTCAAACCTTACCAAGATCGTGTTAAAAGCACCTATCATTTTATGGCAAGTATGTTGAATGCGATGCATTTGCAAAAAGATAAAATTCAAGCAGCTCGTGCAAAAGTCTTCGAGGAAGTACCTAACCAAACGACGTTTGATTTAAATTGGACACTTGACCGTGAACGACAAGACACCATACTTTTTAAAGGTTACGCAGCTAAATATAAACTAAGTGTCGTTTCGGGATTAGATCGTTTGTACTACGATCATGATGCGCCTTACGAAAAGGAGATTCCCTATTTTAGATATTATCAACCAACTTTGAGTATCAAAAAACCTGTGGCTTACATCATTCCACAAGCCTACCAAGAAGTTGTGGAACGTTTACGCTGGAATGGTGTAACGGTTCATCGTCTCATAACAGATCAGGTTTTGGATGTTGAAATGTATCGGATTAAAGATTTTAAGACTCGGAATGCTTATGAAGGGCATTATTTGCATTACGATACAAAAGTGAATACAGAATCGACAGAATGGACATATCATGAGGGCGATTACGTGGTTTTTACCGACCAAACATCAAATCGTTACATTGTGGAAACGCTAGAACCGCAAGCACCTGACTCGTTCTTTGCTTGGAACTTTTTTGATGGTATTTTAATGCAGAAAGAGCATTTTTCAGCCTATGTTTTTGAAGATTTAGCTGCTGAATATTTAGCTAAAAATCCTGATTTAAAAACAGCTTTAGAACAAAAGAAACGTGACGATCCTGAATTTGCGAAAGACGGATATGCTCAACTCAATTTTGTATATGAACGTACACCACACTATGAACCCACCCATAATTTATATCCTGTTGGGCGATTAAGGTCAGTAGAAAGATTGAAGTGGGAATAGGTTTATCTTTTTATAAAATCAAGGGCTATTTTTAGACTTTTTTCGGGAGTTTCTTCCATTGGAATATGTCCCGTTCTCTCCATAATAGCCAATTCAGCATTGGGCAAGGCTTTCATAAAATGATCGGCGTGTGAAACAGGAATCCAGACATCTTCTTTTCCCCAAAGTACTAAAGTTGGAGTCGTTATGTTTTCCAGTCTGTCCGTTTGATCTATCCTATTGATTTTCGCTCGGTCGATAAAGGCTTGTCGATTTCCTTCCCGAAGACAAATATCGTAGTAGGTATCTACTATTTCGTCTGTAATTTTACTATCATCGTAATAGACTTCTTTAATGTTTTTTTCAATAAATGATCGAGGGGTAATATATCGAATAAAATTGTTCAGAATTGGAGTTCGAGCTAATTTGAAAATAAAAGGTAGTTTTTTACCAAAGGAAAATCCAGCAGGGTTGAGTAAGATCAGTTTTTGAACTTGATCATTGTGCGTAGCGGTATAGTTCCAGGCAATTTCTCCACCGAGCGAATTACCCGCTAAATACATCGTATCTACCTTTATTTTTTGCAAAAATGTCTCTAAGAACGTTGTGTAACTTTCTATTTCGTAATCAAATCGGTCGGTCGTTCCCGTCAAACCAAATGCGGGTAAGTCTAAACGAATGACCCGATATTCTTTTTTGAGGCTAGCAGCCCATTGATCCCAAGTATGCAAAGAGGATCCTGTGCCGTGTAATAACACAATCACATCTCCTTCACCTTCGTCTCTATAATGGACATTCAACCCATCTATTTCTATAAATTTGGAAGTTTCATTAGCGTATTTTTCTTTTAGTTCTTCAATTGGAATATCTGATTTGATATTCCAACATACAACTGCTAAAATGGCGAGTAGAATTGCTAATAGAAGTTTAAATAGTTGCTTCATAGCCAAATTTCTTCTTCTACTGTCAAATCACTTTTGACCTCACCTGTATGCTTCGTTGCTTTTGGTTCAAACAGTAAATTAAAAACCACCTCACCATTGGTATGCGGACGGTGTTCTACTCCCTTTGGAACAATTAAAATTTCACCTTCTTTGATTTCGACCGTTCGTATTCCTATTTCTTCACTATGATCTCTAAAATCCATTAAAAGTGTGCCTTTAAATACCATAAATAACTCATCTTCATTTTCGTGGCTATGCCAAACAAAATCATCTTTGAGTTTACATAATTTGACGTACTGATTATTCAGTTCACCAATAATATGTGGTGTCCATTGTTTATCAAACTTTGCAAAGCTATCATGTATATTGATGGGTTTGATTTCCTTCATTTCATACTGTTTTATCGAATGACTTCCAACATTTCTCCCGCTAGAATGAATCCATTTTGATCGGTTAGTTTAACCCAATATGTTCCAACAGGAAAGTCCTCAACAGATAATTGATACTTCAAATCAGTTGAATTTAAATTCATTTCTTCTGTATGTAGCAGTTTCCCTTCTACATTAATTACTTCCATTTGAATGGTTGAAATTGGATTTTTATAAGTTTGTTCTATTTGTATTTCAGCAGAAGCTGGATTCGGATATATGTTTAATGGTGTTTCTACAATGTCTAGTTGTTTTAGACTTGTATATAACGGTAATTCTCCACTTGCAAAAGCATACTCTCCTTCCATCACTTCCTGCAATCGAATAAACCCATTACCATCTGTAGGACTCAATATAAGTTTATTATAGAATGGATATTCGCCCCATGCTTCATTTTTATTTTTTCGATACACAAGAATTACATTTTCTTCGCCATTTTCTGTCAGGTCTTTATCTAATATGGTTGTGTACTCTATGGATGCACCCGTCTGTATACCGTTATCTAAATCGCCAATCACTCGCCAATAATGTGTTGACGAAATGACTGCTTCATCTGTATTTTCTATTGGATCAGGGGCTACCCAATAATGATCGACATGCAGAAAAGTCGGTTGAGGTAAATTTGTGATATTTAAAGCCATTTCTACATAAGGTAAATTAACACTGGCCACTTCTTCTAAATTGGTTTGATATGACATATGTGCCATATTTAGTTTATTGTTTTCATTGACAGTTATCCAAACGGGCTCAACAGAAGAAGTAATGTCGACATTCGTCATTTCACCAGATGCTATTATTTGTTGCATATCTTTATTACCATTTGCATCAATACAGGTAATTTCTATGGGAACATCAGTATGTAAACTGGGTGCTGCTCTTACTTTTTGAGAAATATCTAAATTCACATTGTATTCGTTGCCATTAGAAGCATATGTATGTGTTGTCTCAAATGCAGAATACCCCGGGTTTAATATCCAATCGTTGAAAAAGGATGTCATATCGTAGCCAGTTGCTTCTGTCAATGCATCTCTATATTGTTGCGCACTAGCAGACGCATAACGATACTTTTCTAGTACAGCTCTTTGTCCTTGTTTAAATAATTCATCTCCGAGATATCCACGCATATTGTGTAGCATCGCCGCTCCTTTTCTGTAAGTATGTGTTCCATATATATGTTCAAAAGGAATATTAGATAAGGGCAAAAAATCCCCATCATCTATATGTGCAGCAATCAATACCTCTGATAAATGGTTGTCTTTTACTTGGTCTATAAAAGCTTCGTGACCGAATGTAAATTCGGTCATTAGATGCGCTCCATATTCAGCATTACCTTCTTTGACCCACATATCTCTTGCCGAGCCAACCGTTACTATATCGCCCCACCAGCAGTGTGCTAATTCGTGTGCCATTAGTCGTCTATGACCAAAAGTATTTCCACCTGTAGCACTAGATATTGGATATGCAATATTAGTTGGATGTTCCATTGCTCCAACTGGCGTTGCCACATATCCCACCCGTTCCCAATCGTAAGGCCCATACCAAAACTCCAACGCATCAATGGCATCGCCTAACTGTGAGAAAGTACTGGTCATATTATCTATATCATTGGGTTGTGCAATGAGTTGTGTGGGCAGCATACCTGCCACTCCCTCGTGCATTCCATTTGATTCAACATAATTTGAAATAGCTACAGAAGACAAATAAGTTGGAATAGGTTGAGACATTTGGTAGGTTCTTCGGATTAAATTGTCAGGAAGTTCTACTTCTTCTATAAATGAACCCACACAGTATGCTCGATTCGGCGAACGGCTTGTAATATTGAATTCATAAGTTGTTCGTTCAACAAAATTATCGAAACAAGGAAACCAACTTCGCCCAAAATTGGGTGGATTTGATGTGAGTCCTATTCCTAGGTTATACGCATATCCATTTTGAAAGGCAAAACCACCAAAATCACTTGGATCGGTATCAGGTGTTCCATTATAGAATACTTGAACGGCTGCTTCATCGCCCGTATTTAATACAGTTGGTAGATTAACAGTCAACAGTAATCCGTCATATTCATAAGTTAGATTCATATCTCCCATCAAAACAGAATCTACTGTAAGGTTTTGCAAGTCTAAATTGATATGATCTATATTATCCATTTTTGAGGCAAAAGATACGATACAATCACCATCAATAATTCTTCCTGAAAAATCTGTTACATCTAATGTGATCGCATAGTCTATGACATCAATCGTATCACTTCGTTCTGCTTCGGCAAACATTTTTGCTTCGGCTTCAGCAGTCAATGGTGCTCGTTTGGCATGTGCATGATGGCATCCCACATGATCGTCTTCGGTCTGAGCATTAACACCTATATGAAAAATCAATAAAAAAACGAATAAGGAATAGATACGTGGATTCATAACTAATGAATTGATTTTATGAAAAGTAAAACTGAACTTCTAATTTACATGTAAATTTGTGTTCTTTCACAAAATAAGAAAGGCGATACTAAAAATTAGTATCGCCTTTGGCTTATTTATATATTTTACCGTCAAAACGTCAAATAAAATGAAATTTCATACAAATTTGATGATTGACTAGTTCTGTTTATTTACAAAACTACTCTTCAGTAGCTGTTTCAGCTTCGTTTGTTGTTTCAGTTGTAGTAGTTTCAGCAGTTGATTTTTTACCACCTCTTCTACGACGTGTTTTCTTCTTACCTTCTGCCCCAGAAGATTTTCCAGAGTACACTTCATTATAATCTACTAATTCGATCATCGCCATTTCAGCTGAATCACCTTGACGGAAACCAGTTTTTAAAATACGAACGTAACCACCTGGACGATCCGCTACTTTTCCTGCGATTTCTTCAAACAATTCTTTAACTGCTTCTTTATTTTGTAAATAACTGAATACGACACGACGTGAGTGTGTTGTATTTGTTTTTGCTTTAGTAATTAAAGGCTCAATGTGCTTACGTAAAGCTTTTGCTTTTGCAAGTGTAGTATTGATTCTTTTGTGCTCAATTAAATTGATGGACAAGTTTTTAAGCAATGCTTTTCTATGTCCTGTTTTACGACCTAAATGGTTGAATTTTTTACCGTGGCGCATTTTTTAATTTTTTACACTTCACTATTCTAATCAGTAAAGTTGTTTGAAAATAATCTTGGAAAATTAACTTTCCAGAAAGTTATCATCGCAGCAATTTTAATTAACTGCATTTATAAAGATGTCTTTCGACTACTCTTCGTCTAATTTATACTTAGATAAATCCATTCCGAATGTCAATCCTTTCTCTTGGAGTAACTCTTCGATTTCTACCAAAGACTTCTTACCAAAGTTTCTGAATTTCAACAATTCGTGTGTATCATACTTCACCATTTCTGCCAAAGAATTGATCTTCGCTGCTTTCAAACAGTTGTATGCACGTACAGATAAATCTAAATCTTCTAAAGATGTTTTGAACAACTTACGCATGTGTAAGATATGTTCGTCAACGATGTTATCTTCACGAGACGCTGCATCATCAAATGTGATGTTTTCATCAGTGATTAACATTAAGTGTTGGATTAAAATACGAGAAGCCTCTTTGATCGCATCTTCTGGGTGAATGGTGCCATCCGTTTTCACTTCAATAGATAATTTCTCGTAATCCGTTCTTTGCCCTACCCGTGTACTAGACACACTGTAAGCTACATTTTTGATTGGAGTATAAATAGCGTCAATTGGAATTACTCCGATTGGTGCATCTTTAGGCAAGTTTTCATCAGAAGGAACGTAACCACGTCCTTTTGTGATAGTCAACTCCATTTCAAGATTTACAAACGGTTCCATATTACAGATCAGTAAGTCAGGATTCATGATTTTGAACACATTGGTATGCTCTTCAATATCACCTGCTCTGAATTCGTCTCGACCATTGATGGTTAAGTATATTTTTTCACTTGTCACTTCCTCCTCAGCAATTAATTGCTTGATACGGATTTGCTTCAAGTTCAAGATAATATCAACTACATCTTGTACTACTCCTTTTATTGTTCCAAACTCATGTTCTACACCTGCAATACGAACTGCAGATATAGCAAAACCCTCAAGAGAAGATAATAAAACTCGACGAAGCGAATTTCCCACTGTCTGACCGAATCCTGGCTCTAGTGGTTTGAATTCAAAAAGCCCTTCAAAGTCATCGGCTTTTTGCATTATTATCTTATCAGGTTTTTGGAAATTTAAGATACTCATAAATTCTACTTTGAGGAATTGTTAAATAAGATTCATAGATAAATATTCAGTATATTAACTAAATACATCTTTTGGAATACCCTTTTACAGAAATGCAGAAGCAAGCTATTGTGTGTAGCTTGCTATATGTATTAAATGCCTTATCAAAAAATCGAAATTTAATGATAAGGCATTTATTTTTATTATTTAGAGTAAAGTTCAACGATCAATTGCTCGTTGATTTTCTCTGTAATTTGTTCTCTTTCTGGATAGTCAATGAAAGTACCTTCCATTTTGTCTTTGTTAAACTCAACAAATCCATGCTTTTTGGCTTCATTGCTTCCACTTACGGAGTCTACTACGACTTGTAAACCTTGAGATTTGCCTCTAACACCGATCACATCACCTGGACGTAACTGACAAGATGGTACATTCGTCACGACACCGTTTACCACGATATGCTTGTGTGTAACTAATTGTCGAGCAGCATTTCTTGTTGGAGCGATACCCATTCTGAATACAACATTATCCAAACGAGCTTCCAAGAATTGAAGTAGAACTTCACCTGTAACTCCTTTCTTACGTGTTGCTTTTTCAAATAAGTTTCGGAACTGACGCTCTAATACACCGTATGTATATTTAGCTTTTTGCTTCTCCATCAACTGGTTTGCATAGTCAGACTTTTGCTTACGACGTCTACCATTACCGTGTTGACCTGGTGGATATTTTCTTTTCTCGAAAGCTCTATCGAAACCGTAAATAGATTCGCCGAATGCTCTTGACTTTTTTGTCTTAGGACCTGTATATCTAGCCATTACTATTAAGGAATAAAATACTTTTAAATAAAATAATTATACACGTCGTCGTTTTGGTGGACGACAACCGTTGTGTGGCATTGGAGTTATATCTTGGATACGAGTTACTTTAATCCCTGCTTGATCTATTGCACGAATTGCTGCTTCTCTACCAGAACCAGGCCCTTTCACAAATACTTCTGCTGCTCTCATACCTGCATCATATGCAACTTGTGCAGCAGTTGTTGCTGCTACCTGTGCAGCATAAGGAGTATTCTTTTTTGATCCACGGAAACCAGCTTTACCAGCAGAACCCCAAGAGATCACATCTCCTTTTTTATTACAAACAGAAACAATAATATTATTGAAACTTGCTTGAATGTGAACAGTACCTTCTGGTTCTATTCGTACATTTCTTTTCTTAGCAACTTTTTTTCCTTTTGCCATGTTTTTATTAATTTAGAAGAAACCATTTTGAGGCTTCCATGCTATATTTTTCTAGAAAATAAGCAACAATTGATGGAATCAGATTACTACTTGGTAGCTTTCTTCTTGTTCGCAACTGTCTTACGCTTACCTTTACGAGTACGAGCGTTTGTTTGTGTACGTTGTCCTCTTAATGGTAATCCCTTACGGTGACGAAGTCCTCGATTACATCCAATATCCATTAAACGTTTGATGTTTAATTGAACTTCTGAACGCAATTCCCCTTCTACAGTATAATTATCTTGAATTATCTTAGAAAGGTTTCGAATATTATCATCTGTCCAATCTGTCACTTTAGTACTTTCGTCAATATTAAGAGTAGATAAAATCTCTCTTGCTCTTGAACTTCCAATACCAAATATATAAGTCAAACCAATGACACCTCGTTTGTTTCTAGGTAAATCTACCCCTGCTATACGAGCCATATCTTATTAGTGAATTTTAACCCTGACGTTGCTTGAACTTAGGATTTTTCTTGTTAATAATATACAATTTTCCTTTTCTACGAACGATTTTACAATCTACTGTTCGTTTCTTAATAGACGGTCTAACTTTCATGTGAATGAATTTTAGATTATGTTATAAAATAACTACTCAAGAATCTATTTGTACCGATATGTAATTCTACCTCGAGACAAATCATAAGGTGACATTTCCACTGCGACTTTATCTCCAGGTAAGATTCGAATATAGTTCATTCTCATTTTGCCTGAGATAGTTGCTACGATTTCATGATCATTTTCAAGACGTACTCGGAACATTGCATTGGACAATGCTTCCTCAATAATACCATCTTGCTTAATTAATTCTTGCTTAGCCATATTTTTGATTTCGGGTTGCAAAGATACATAAAATTTATTATTTCTCACAATAATAAATTAAAAAATCTCTATCCAAACCTTTATAAAGTACTTAAAATCAAATTACTACTTCTGATTTGAGTGCTACTTCTTTAACATTTGGATTATTTGAAATTGCTTTTTCAACTCCAACATGACTAGAAAGTATATCTGCTTTACCAGCTTTTACTGCTACTGTATGTTCATAGTGTGCAGATACCTTTTTATCTTTTGTAATAATTGTCCATCCATCATCGAGTTGTCGAACTGCTTTAGTACCTAGATTTACCATTGGTTCGATGGCAATGACCAAGCCTTCCTTCAACTTAATTCCACGTCCTCTTCTTCCGTAATTAGGTACTTCTGGAGCTTCATGCAGGTTTCTGCCAATCCCATGTCCTACCAATTCTCTTACAACACCATATTTATGTTCTTGCTCACAATATCTTTGAATCGCATGACTTACATCACCCAGTCTATTTCCTCGTACTGCTGCATCAATTCCCTTATATAATGAGGTTTTAGTAACTCGAAGTAACTCCATCACATCTTCGTTAACATCGCCTAATGCAAAAGTATAAGCAGCGTCTCCAAAAAATCCATTGATAAATGTTCCGCAATCTACTGATACGATATCTCCATCTTTAAATTCATAATCAGATGGTATACCATGGACTACCTGCTCATTTAAAGAAATACATAATGTAGCTGGAAAACCACGATAACCTTTAAATCCAGGAACAGCTCCATGATCTCTTAATAGTGCTTCTGCCTCCTTATCAATCTTAGATCCTTTTACACCAGGACCAATTACTGAAGCTACGTGTTCTAAGGCCTTACAATTTAGTAAGCAACTTTCTCTTATTAATTCTATTTCTTCAGCCGTTTTATAAAAAATCATGTATTCTAATCATTTACTTTTAAATGAATAATACCGACTTGATTTATTCATTTCGTATATAATTTTAATCAATATAGTACGGTGTTATACGCCAAATATGCGATCTATGTAAACACCTATTTAGTTCTATATAACTACTTATAAACCTTTTAAACTGGATAAAGTTGTGTTGTTGTAAAGACTCCAATTTTGGCAAAAAAAAGCCTACATTTTGATATATCATAAAATGTAGGCTTTTCATCAAAGCACTTTTACTTTGAATGTATTGTAACGCTATATTACATAGGAGCACCTATGCCTTGTAAGCGGCTACGTCCTTGTATCTTTCCAGATTTTACTAAACCATCATACTTTCTCATTAACAAATATGATTCGATCTGTTGTAAAGTGTCTAAGACTACAGCAACCAAGATCAATAATGATGTTCCACCGAAAAACATTGCCAACGCAATATTTACTCCGAAAGATGCTGCTATAGCAGGAAGAATTGTAATTATTCCTAAACAAATAGATCCAGGCAAAGTTATACGTGTTGTAATACTATCAATATATTCAGCGGTACTATTACCTGGTTTGATTCCCGGAATAAAAGCATTTTGGCGCTTTAGATACTCTGCATACTGCTGTGGGTTTACCAACAATGCTGTGTAAATGTAAGTAAATATTACTACCAATAAGAACAAGATAACATTATATGGAACTGAGGTAAAATCATTGAATGCACTTAATATTGCATTTCCTTCACCGCCACCACCTAATCCAGCTAAAGTTGCAGGTAAAAACATTAATGCTTGAGCAAATATGATCGGCATTACACCAGCAGCGTTTACTTTTAAAGGAATATAGTCTCTCGTACCAGCTGCTGGTAACTCGTCTGAACCACGACCAACCATTCTCTTAGCAAACTGAATTTGTATCCGTCGAACTCCTTGAACAATTAAAACTGTTGCGAGAATCACGAAGAACAGTGCGGCTAATTCTAAAACAAATATAAGTAAACCGTTACCATCTAACTGTGTAATTAATTCAGCAGCTAGTGCTTTTGGTAATGTTGCGATAATACCTATAGTAATCAATAATGACACACCATTTCCAATTCCTTTATCTGTAATTTTTTCACCCAACCACATGGCAAAAATTGTACCTGTTGATAGAATAATAATATTACATAACCAGAAAATGGAAGTCGGAATATTAGGATCAACTGCTCCTAAACTATTGATATATGTTAGATAACCACCACCTTGTACCAAAGTGATTGCAACGGTCAACAAACGTGTAATTTGAGTTATTTTCTTTCTTCCAGCTTCACCTTCTTTTTGCTGAAGTCTTTGAAAGTAAGGTACAGCAAATCCTAATAATTGTATGATAATGGATGCTGTAATATAAGGCATGATACCCAAGGCAAAAACGGCAGCATTATTAAATGCACCACCTGTAAAGGTATTTATTAATCCCAATAAATCCTGATTACCAGAACTCTGGGCAGAAGCACTTTCTAGAACGGAGGGAATTACACCTGGTAAAACCACAAACGATCCGAAGCGGAATACTAGTAACAATCCTAAAGTGAGAATAATACGTTCTCTAAGTTCGGTTATGTTCCAAATATTCTGGAGCGTAGTAATAAACTTTTTCATTTGTAGAATTTGATATTGCTCAAAAAAATAAAATTATACCTCGTCTATGTAGTTCAAACTCAATCTTATAATTTTCGGCTATCCCACGTGACGAAATTCAGATTATTATTTTCTTGAACCGTATTAGACGATATTTACACTACCGCCTTGCTTCTCGATTATTGCTTTAGCAGTGGCAGAACATGCATGTACGTTTACGTCCAATTTAGTACTAAGTTCCCCGTTACCAAGAATTTTTACTTTATCATTCTTTCTAACGATGCCATTAGATACTAAAGTATTCATATCAATAGTAGTAAGGCTATACTTATCTGCAACTTCTTGTAAACGTTCTACATTGATAGGAACGTAAGTTACTCTATTGATATTTTTGAAACCTCTTTTCGGCAAACGCATTTGTAAAGGCATCTGTCCACCTTCAAAATTACGCTTACTTTTATAACCTGAACGAGATTTTGCCCCTTTATGTCCACGTGTGGATGTACCTCCTCGCCCTGATCCTTGACCACGAGCAACACGTTTATCTTTTTTGACAGATCCTTTTGCAGGTTTTAAGTTATGTAATTCCATGATATATAAAAAATATAAACCCCTAATGGGAATTTTATTAAACTTCTTCCACTTTAATCAAGTGGTTTACTTTTGCGATCATTCCTAAAATCTGAGGTGTTGCCTCGTGACTTACAGTTTGATTCATTTTTCTCAATCCAAGTGCGAACATAGTATCCTTCTGCTTTTTAGAACGATCGATTACACTTTTTACCTGAGTAATATTTACTTTAGCCATGATACAAAAAATTAATAGCTATTATATATAAAAGTAAATAGTTTGGTTTAAACCAAACCATACTATATTTTATCCTTTGAATACCTTTTCCATTGAAACTCCTCTTGCTTTTGCAATTTGCATTGGAGATCGTAGTTTAGATAAAGCATCAATAGTAGCTTTCACAACGTTATGAGGATTTGAAGACCCCTGTGATTTAGCCAATACGTTTTGTACACCTGCTATTTCTAATACTGCACGCATTGCACCACCAGCAATTACTCCTGTACCTTCAGAAGCTGGCTTCATCAATACTTTTCCAGCACCGTATTTACCTTTTTGCTCGTGTGGAATTGTACCTTTATATAATGGTACTTGTATTAAATTCTTTTTGGCATCATCAACTGCCTTTGAAATTGATTCCGAAACATCACGAGCTTTTCCAAGACCTTGACCAACTTTTCCGTTACCATCTCCAACTACTACAATTGCAGCAAAACTAAATGTACGACCACCTTTTGTTACTTTAGCAACACGGTTGAGGTTGACCAACTTTTCTTTTAAATCAGATTCGCTGGGTTTTACTCGATTTGACTTTCTATCTGCCATTATATTGAAATTTGAAAATTAAGCCTAATTTGATACTAGAATTGTAAACCACCTTCACGTGCCGCATCAGCTAATGCCTTTACTCGTCCATGATATAAATAACCACTTCTGTCAAAAACAACTTCAGAAACATTAGCAGCTTGTGCTTTTTCTGCGATTGATTTCCCTACAGTCTTAGCTTGTTCTGTTTTATTACCAGTTGCACCTGTTGCTATTGAAGAAGCTGCTGCCAAGGTTGTACCTGTAACATCATCTATCAATTGGCAATAAATTGCTTTATTTGATCTAAAAACACTTAAACGTGGTTTTGTAGCTGTTCCAGAGATTTTCTTACGAATTCTCATCTGGATTCTTTTACGACTTTTTGCTTTATTAAACGCCATTTGTATTAAAATTTATCAAGTCTGAACACTATGATCAGAACACCAAGACTATGATTAGGCTGATTTACCTTGTTTTCTTCTGATTTCTTCGCCTTTGAAACGAACACCTTTTCCTTTGTATGGTTCAGGTTTTCTGAAAGCACGAATTTTTGCAGCAATCTGACCAACTAACTGCTTATCAGCACTATTCAATATAATAGTAGGTGGATTACCCTTTTCCATTTTCGTTTCTAATTTCACTTCTGGTGGAATTGCGAAATAAATAGGGTGTGAATAACCTAGGGTCAATTCCAATAACTGACCTTTATTACCTGCTCTATAACCTACACCATGTAGTTCTAAGATTAATTCATAACCATTAGATACACCCTCTATCATATTTGCGATAAGGGAACGGTACAAACCATGAACAGAACGATGACGTTTCTGATCTGTTGGACGAGATACGGTCAATTCACCATCTTCCATTTTCAATGATAAATCCATATCTACTTGCTGAGTTAATGTTCCTTTAGAACCTTTTACAGTTACTAAGTTACTATCACTCACTTTTATTTCTACACCAGCAGGTATTGCAATAGGTGCTTTTCCTATCCTAGACATGATAATACTATTTTAAATATTATTAGTAAACGTAGCAAAGTAATTCACCACCAACGTTAAGCTCCTTCGCTTTCTTGTCAGTCATTACTCCTTTAGACGTAGATACAATACAAATTCCTAATCCATTAATAATTGGTGGAATCTCATTCGCTTTGGAATACTTACGTAGACCTGACTTACTAATTCGACCTAATTCTTGTATTACAGGATTTTTCTTACTATCATATTTTAATGCAATAGAAATGACACCTTGCTTTCCAGCATCATCATCAAATTTATACTTTAAAATATATCCCTGATCGTACAATATCTCTGTAATACTTTTCTTCATTTTTGAAGAAGGTATTTCAACAACACGATGACCTGCCATTTGGGCATTTCTGATTCGTGTTAAAAAATCTGCTATTGGATCTGTTACTGTCATTAAATAAACGTTTGAAAGGGTTCAAGTAAATTATTTACTGCTTCCCATCTATATTGTTATGATTTCATCTATGTGAAATCCATTCATTTTTACCAACTGGCTTTAGTTACACCTGGAATTTTTCCAGCTAATGCCATTTTACGAAATGCTACCCTAGAAATACCGAATTGACGCATATAACCTTTAGGTCTTCCTGTCAATCTACATCGGTTGTGCAGTCTTATCGGATTTGAATTACGAGGTAATTTGTCTAATTCTTCCCAACGTCCTTCTTCTTTCAACTGTTTTCTCAACTCAGCATACTTCTTAACTAACCTTTCTCTTTTTCTTTCGCGAGCTATAAGTGACTTACGTGCCATAACTATATATTTGAATTAGTTTCTTTGATTTTTAAATGGCATTCCATATGCCTTTAACAATGCAAGTGCCTCTGCATCCGTTTTCGCTGTGGTTACGAAGGTGATATCCATTCCCGTAATTTTAGATACTTGATCCAAAACAATTTCTGGGAAAATGATCTGTTCTGTTACACCCATGGTATAATTCCCACGACCATCAAAACTCTTATCGTTGATTCCTCTAAAATCACGTACACGAGGTAGAGCTACGGAGATTAAGCGATCCATAAACTCATACATACGTTCATTGCGAAGTGTTACTCTTGCACCAATATACATGCCTTCTCTCAACTTAAAGTTAGAGACAGATTTTTTTGCCTTGGTAGGAACTACCTTTTGACCAACGATCATTGTCATTTCTTTGACTGCGTTGTCAACAAGCTTTTTGTCAGCACTAGCACCACCAACACCTTGGTTGATACAAATCTTCTGTAGTTTTGGAACTTCCATTACAGAACTATACTGAAATTGCTCCATCAATTTGTCAACAATTTCTTCTTTATACTTTGTTTTAAGTCTAGGTATATAGCTCATTAGTTAATAATTTCTCCTGATTTTTTAGAAAAACGTACAATCTTATCTCCTTCTACTTTTCTTCCTACTTTAGTAGGCGCACCTGATCTTGGATCAACCAACATCAAATTAGAAATATGAATTGGAGCCGCAATATCGTTAATACCACCTGGGGTATCTTGAGTTGGTTTGGTATGTTTCTTACGAATATTCACACCTTCTACAATTGCTTTATTTTTTGCTGGAAAAACCTGAAGAATTTCTCCTTGTTTTCCTTTATCAGCACCTGCAATTACGACAACCTTATCGCCTTTTTTTATCTTTAATTTTGGACTAAATCTTTTCACTTTCGCCAAACTTTAATACGTTTTGAAATAAATTATAGTACTTCAGGTGCAAGTGATACAATTCTCATGTAATCCTTCTCACGTAATTCTCTTGCAACAGGGCCGAAAATACGTGTACCTCTTGGTTCATCAGAATCTGTTAACAATACAACTGCATTATCATCAAATCTAATATAAGAACCGTCTTTACGGCGGATTTCCTTTTTTGTACGAACCACTACCGCTTTAGAAACAGCTCCTTTTTTGACACCTCCTGGAGAAGTATCCTTGATTGTTACTACTATTTTATCACCAATAGAAGCATATCTTCTTTTTGAGCCTCCCAACACGCGGATACAAAGTACTTCCTTTGCACCACTATTATCAGCTACTTTTAATCTACTTTCCTGTTGAATCATAACCTGAATACTTTCGATTAGACAGTTCAGGTAAACCTGCTTATCTAAACTGGAATATTATTCCAAATCTTGTTATCAATATTTATTTAGCTCGTTCGATAATCTCTACCAAACTCCATCTTTTACGACGGCTCAATGGACGAGATTCTGTGATTTTTACTAAATCACCTGCATTGCACTCGTTGTTTTCATCGTGTGCCATGAATTTCTTTGATTTCTTTACGAACTTTCCATAGATTGGGTGACGTAACTTTCTTTCTACAGTTACTGTTATCGACTTATCCATTGCTGAACTTGCAACAACACCAATTCTGGTTTTCTTTAATTTAGTATCTGCCATTGTACTTTCTTTAACAATTATCAGGACAATATATAAAATGAATTGACCTAGTATTTAGATTTTCTTCTACGACGAATTTTAGAGCGATTTGCTAACTGATCAGCATCCATTTTTTGTAATTCTCGGCTTCTGATTTCAGTCTTAATTCGAGCAACGTCTCTTCGTACCTCTCTTAACACTAAAGGGTTTTCTAATCCTTTGATAGCATGATCAAAAGTCAACTTTTGATATTGTACTTCCATTGCAGACAACTCTGCTGTTAAATCTTCATCTGAAAATTCTCGAAGTTCTAAATATTTTTTCGTTGCCATTTTTATATATATTTATGTCGTTGATGTACAACGAGCATTTTATAATATTTATCCAACGTAATCTCTACGTACAACAAATTTTGTTAAAACTGGCAACTTTTGAGCTGCCAAACGCAATGCTTCCTTAGCCACATCTAAAGGAACGCCGTCCATTTCGAACATAATTCTGCCTGGCTGAACTGGGGCAACATAGTGGCTTAGAGCCCCTTTACCCTTACCCATACGTACCTCAAGAGGCTTAGCAGTGATTGGTTTGTCTGGAAAAATTCTAATCCATACTTTACCCTCTCTCTTCATGTACCTTGTCATTGCAATACGAGCAGACTCAATTTGTCTATTTGTGATATATGCTGTATCCAATGATTTTAGTGCGAAAGAACCGAATGAAATCGTACTCCCTTTATGGGCAATTCCTTTATTTCGACCTTTTTGCATCTTACGATACTTCGTTCTTTTTGGCTGTAACATTACGAATGTATTTTAAATCCGGTATATTTATTTTGAATATTCACGAGAAACTTATAATTAATTGATTTCAAGTGAATTAAGCTATATTTCAAGTCAAAAAAACACCTTTGTTCAAAAGTTCTGCAAAGGTACATTTTTTTTTACTATTATACTAGCTATTTAATTTTTATTGCGTCTTCCGCCGCCTCTTCTATCACCACCACCTCTTCTGTCACCTCGACCGCCTCTTCTTCTATCACCACCTCGGCCTCCTTTATCTTTAGAGTTCATACCTGCTAATGGAGAAAGATCACGTTTTCCTAGGACTTCACCTTTACAGATCCACACCTTAATTCCAATTTTTCCATAGACTGTCAATGCTTCACACAATGCGTAATCAATATCTGCTCGGAATGTATGTAAAGGAGTACGTCCTTCTTTATATTCCTCTGAACGTGCCATCTCTGCACCATTCAAACGACCAGAAATACGAACTTTAATTCCTTCACCACCTGCACGGATAGTTGATTGAATAGCCATTTTGATTGCACGACGATAGTTAATACGTGCTTCCAACTGCTTAGCAATAGATTCTGCAACTATGTATGCATCCAATTCAGGCTTTCTAATCTCGAGAATATTAATCTGAGTATCTTGTCCTGTCAATTTTTTCAACTCTTCACGAATACGATCAACTTCTTGACCTCCTTTCCCGATAATAATACCTGGACGTGAAGTGCTTATTGTAACAGTAATACGTTTAAGTGTACGTTCAATGATGATTTTTGAAACACCACCTTTATGAATTCTGGCACGTAGATATTTACGAATTTTTTCGTCTTCTACAACTTTGTCAGCAAAATTATTGCCTCCAAACCAGCTAGAATCCCAACCACGAATGATTCCTAAACGATTACCAATTGGATTTGTCTTTTGACCCATTATGATTAATTTAAGTATTAGTCTTTTATTCTTCTGAAACAGTTTCCTCGATAGGAATTTGGTTCTCTACAATAATCGTAATATGGTTTGTTCTTTTACGAATTCGGTGTGCTCTACCGTGTGGAGCTGGTCGAAACCGCTTTAACATTGTCCCCTCATCTACGAAAGCTGTTTTGACAATAAGATCATAATCGTCTGCATTCAAAACAGAATCATTTTTATGTTCCCAGTTTGCAATCGCAGAAAGTACGACTTTCTCTAACCAGATCGATGCTTCTTGCTTTGTGAACTTCAAGATATTCAATGCATCATCGACTTTCTTTCCTCGAATATTGTCAACTATAAGACGCATCTTACGTGGTGACATTGGACAATTTTTTAACTTAGCTACTGCTTCCATTTTTTATGATGGATTATAATTAATGAAACTCAACAAAAAGCTCCAATAATTTAATGACGTATTATTTCCTTTTACCTCCGTGACCTCTAAAGTTTCTTGTAGGTGAAAACTCTCCTAGTTTGTGTCCTACCATGTTTTCAGTTACAAAAACAGGAACGAAAGTTTTACCGTTGTGTACTCCTATTGTTTTTCCTACCATATTAGGTATAATCATTGAAGATCTTGACCATGTTTTAATGACTGTCTTTTTATTAGACTCATTAGCGATGTCAATCTTTTTCAATAATTTATGAAAAATATAAGGTCCTTTTTTTAATGAACGTGGCATTCTTTTATATTTTAAAGTATTATTTAATGACTCAAAAAGTAATACTTGTACTATTTACTATTTTTTAGATTTTGACTTTCTCTTAGAAATAATAAGTTTAGTAGAGTGCTTCTTATTATTTCTTGTTTTCTGTCCTTTTGCCATAATTCCAGTACGAGATCGTGGGTGTCCACCTGATGCTCGACCTTCACCTCCACCCATTGGGTGATCAACAGGGTTCATTGCTACACCTCTTACTCTTGGACGACGACCTTTCCATCTTCTACGGCCTGCTTTTCCGTAAACTTCTAATCCATGATCTGGGTTTGAAGTTGTTCCAAAGGTAGCTTTACAAGTTTGTAAGATTCGTCGAACTTCGCCAGAAGGTAATCGTACGATAGCATATTTACCTTCACGACCCATCAATGTACCGTAAGTACCTGCACTTCGTGCTAGAGCAGCTCCTTTACCTGGAGTCATTTCAATAGCATGGATAACTGCACCTAAAGGAATCTTTGACAGAAACATAGCGTTTCCAACTTTTGGTAAAGCTGTTTCACCTGACATAACCTCATCTCCAACTGTTAAACCATCTGGAGCAATAATATATCTTTTCTCGCCATCTGTATATTCCAACAATGCAATAAATGCTGTTCTATTTGGATCATACTCAATAGATTTAACTACAGCTACTACACCATCTTTATTTCTATTGAAGTCTATTATACGATAACGTCTCTTGTGTCCTCCTCCACGGTTACGAACTGTCATCTTACCAGAGTTGTTACGACCACCCGTTCGTTTGATAGGTGCTAATAAGCTTTTTTCTGGCTTACTCGTTGTAATTTCCGCAAATGCGTTTCCTACACGAGTTCTTGTACCTGGAGTTATTGGATTATACTTTTTAACTGGCATTATATATCCGTTTAAATGATAGTCAACAATTTATTAGATGTCGCCAAAGAAATCAAGTTCTTCGCCTTCTGATAAAGTTATAACCGCTTTTTTGTAAGAAGAAACTCTACCTCGAATTAGACCTGATTTAGTATTACGACTTTTTGTACGTGATGGCATAATAGCTGTATTAACAGACTCTACGCTCACTTGATACATGTCTTCGACTGCTTTTTTGATTTCTAGTTTATTGGCTTTTTTGTTCACCACGAAACTATACTTATTCAAATTTTCAGACAAATATTCTGACTTTTCAGTCAACATTGGCTTTACTAAAACAACTTTCTTTGCCATTTTCTATAAATTTATACTGGATAAATTTTATCCAAAAATTTCTTTAATACGCTCAACTGAACTTTCTGATAAAACGATAGTATTCGCATTCATCACATCATAAACATTCAAGTCATTTGCTCTAACCAACTGTGTTTTAGGAACGTTTCGGCTTGATAAGTAAACCATTTTGTCGTGGTCGCCCGTAACGAATAATGATTTCTTTCCATTCAAATCTAATCCATTCAAAACACTTACAAATTCTTTAGTTTTAGGAGCATCGAATGTAAAATCCTCTACAACAACCACTGAACCGGTGCTTGCTTTAGCTGATAACGCTGAGTTACGTGCTAAATTTTTCACTTTCTTGTTCAATTTAATCCCATAACTTTTAGGTCTTGGCCCGAAAATACGTCCACCACCTCTAAATAAAGGATTCTTGATATCACCAAAACGAGCAGCACCTGTTCCTTTTTGCTTTTTCAATTTTCTAGTTGAACCAGCAACTTCACCTCGCTCTTTCGATTTATGTGTACCTTGGCGTTGAGCAGTAAGATATTGTTTTACTGCCAAGTAAATAGCATGCTCATTCGGTTCAATTCCGAATACACCGTCTGGTAAGTCTACTGATTTACCTGTTTTGCCACCCTGAATGTTTAATACATCAAGTTTCATGATAAGCTATATTTACAATAGAATTTCTCCTATTTATTTTCCAATGACTACAGTTGCCCCTTTATGACCTGGGATTGCACCTTTTACAAGAATAAGATTTTTAGAAGCATAGATTTTCAATACTTCAAGGTTTTTGACCGTAATGTTGTCACCACCCATTCTACCTGCCATCCTCATTCCTTTGAATACTTTTGCAGGGTAAGAAGCCGCACCAATAGATCCAGGAGAACGAAGTCTGTTGTGCTGACCATGTGTCGCATCGTTTACACCTCGGAAGCCATGTCTTTTAACAACACCCTGAAAACCTTTACCTTTAGATGTTCCAAGTACACTTACTTTATCGCCTTCTGCGAAAACTTCATCTACTTTTATTTCGGAACCTAAGGCAACTTCTTTGGGCTCTGAACCTTCTTCAAACAACAATGCATCCACATCAAAATCTCTAAACTCTACTACATCTTTTTTTGGAGATGTACCGGCTTTCTTGAAATGCCCAACTAATGCGTTTGAAGTATTCTTCTCTTTAGCAGTACCAAAACCTAACTGTAAAGCAGCATATCCATCTGATTCAACTGTTTTGACTTGTGTTACTACACATGGCCCAGCTTCAACTACAGTACAAGCTACATTTTTTCCAGCATCGGTGAAAATACTGGTCATACCTATTTTTTTACCAATAATTCCGTTCACTATAAAATGAATTTTATGGTTAAAAGACGTTTACAACCTACCTAAATAGATTCTTAATTGTCCCGTTTTTTTTTAATAATCTATCCGATATAGATTAAAGATTATCCAATAAATTTAGAAGCAAAAATGCTTTTAATTATTGAAATCTTTAGAATCAGATATAATATTCCAACTTAAATAAAAAGTAAAAACTACGTCAACTTGACTTGAATGTCAACACCGCTTGGCAGTTCCAACTTAGACAATGCATCGACTGTCTTTTGAGTAGGAGTATAAATTTCAATTAAACGCTTGTGTGTGCGTAACTGGAACTGCTCGCGAGATTTCTTATTGACGTGCGGTGAGCGCAGGACAGTGAAGATTTTCTTCTCGGTAGGCAGCGGAATCGGACCAGTCACAACAGCACCACTTGTGCGTACTGTCTTTACGATCTTTTCTGTTGATTTATCAACCAAATTGTGATCGTATGAACGAAGTTTAATCCTAATTTTCTGATTCATGACCTTATTTAAAAATGAACTCCTCAAGGGAGCGTTAAAAAGGAGTGCAAATATAGCACTCCTTTTCGTTATTTCCTAATTATTTTTATTAAACTTTTACTTCTCCTTTAGATTTTGCGATAATTTCATCTGCAATACCTTTTGGAGCTGGTGCGAAGTGGCTAAACTCCATTGTAGAGTTTGCACGACCAGATGTAATTGTACGTAAATCAGTAACATAGCCGAACATATTTGCCAATGGAACATCAGCAGATACTTTCACTGCACCACCTGTTAAAGTCTCTTGACCCTTAGGCAATCCACGACGTCTGTTCATATCACCAATTACAGAACCTACATATTCTTCAGGAGTGATGATTTCCAATTTCATAATGGGCTCCAACAATACTGGTTTAGCTTGTTTGGCAGCTGCCTTGAAACCTTCTTTCGCACAAAGCTCGAATGCTAATGGCTTACTATCCACGGCGTGCATAGAACCATCAAATACTCTTACTTTCATGCTATCAATGTTATAACCAGCTAAAACACCGTTATTCATCATTGACTTGAAACCATCTCTAATTGGTTTGATGTAGTTCTTATCGATAGAACCTCCAACAATTCCCCAATCGAACTGCAATTTCTCTTTTCCTGCTTTGAAGTCATCACTTTCCAAGAACTCTTCATCGGCTGGACCTAATGTGAATTCCATATCGGCAAATAAACCAGATCCACCCGATTGTTTTTTCAAACGCTCACGGTGTGTTACTTCCGACGTTAATGCTTCTTTGTATGTTACCTGAGGTTCTCCTTGATTACAATCAACTTTGAACTCACGCTTTAAACGATCAATGATAATTTCCAAGTGCAATTCTCCCATTCCTGAGATGATTGTTTGGTTGGTATCTTCGTCGTATCTAACTTTGAATGTTGGATCTTCTTCAGCTAATTTTGCTAAAGCCATACCCAATTTATCCATATCTTTCTGACTCTTAGGCTCAACCGCTACACCAATTACTGGTTCAGGGAATACCATAGATTCTAAAACGATATGGTGTTTCTCATCACATAGAGTGTCTCCAGTACGGATGTCTTTAAAACCAACACCTGCTGCAATATCTCCCGCTTCTACTTTCTCAATTGCATTTTGCTTGTTTGAATGCATTTGGTACAAACGAGAAATACGTTCTTTCTTACCTGATCGTGTGTTCATAACATACGAACCTGCATCTAGCACACCAGAATATACACGGAAAAACGCCAAACGCCCTACGAAAGGATCAGTAGCAATCTTAAATGCTAATGCAGCGAAAGGATCTTCTACAGAATGTCTTCTAGTGATCGGCTCATCTGTTGCTGGATCAGTACCTTTTACATCATCAATATCTTCTGGTGAAGGTAAAAATGCACATACTGCATCCAATACAGCTTGAACTCCTTTATTTTTAAATGCAGAACCACACATCATTGGAACGAACTTCGCGTCCAATACTGCACCACGTACTGCATCAATCATTTCTTGTTCTGTAATACTATCTGGGTCTTCAAAGAATTTCTCTAACAGTGCCTCGTCATATTCAGCAACTGCTTCCAGTAACTTCTCTCTCCACTCCATCACAGTATCTACTAAGTCTTCAGGAATTGGAATTTCCTCGAAAGTAGAACCCATATCGTGCTCGTTCCAGATGATTGCTTTATTTGTAATCAAATCGACAACACCTCTAAACTCTTCTTCAGCACCGATTGGTACTTGTAATGGAATAGCTTCCGAACCTAATTTTTCTTTAACATCTTTAACCACATTAAAGAAATCTGCACCAGATCGATCCATTTTATTTACGAATCCGATACGTGGTACTTTATAGTTATCTGCCAAACGCCAGTTTGTTTCTGACTGAGGCTCTACACCAGATACTGCACAAAACAAGAATACCAAACCATCTAATACTCTCAATGATCGATTTACCTCAACAGTAAAATCAACGTGACCAGGAGTATCAATGATATTCATTGGATAATCTTGTCCTTTCCAAGTCCAATTGGTTTTAGTTGCAGCAGAGGTAATTGTAATTCCTCTTTCTTGCTCCTGTTCCATCCAATCCATCGTAGCAGCACCATCGTGTACTTCTCCGATCTTGTGACTCATTCCCGTGTAGAACAATACACGTTCAGTTGTGGTAGTCTTACCCGCATCAATGTGCGCAGCAATACCAATGTTTCTAGTGAATTTTAATGACTTCGCCATGACAAAAAACTTAAAGTTTTAGAGATATTATGAGATCATTTATCAATATATAAAGTATATATTGACTCAATAAATGAATTAAGTTAATGGTGTAGTTCGCTTGTTTTGTAGAATGCTTACACTTTGAAGTGTGCGAATGCTCGGTTCGATTCTGCCATTTTGTGCGTATCTTCTTTACGCTTCACAGCAGCCCCTTCCCCTTTACTAGCAGCCATTAATTCAGCAGCTAATTTTTCAGCAATTCCCTTACCACTTCTTGTTCGAGCAAAACGGATTAACCATTTCATTCCGATAGAAATTTTTCGTTTTGCACGAATTTCTGTAGGAATCTGGAAAGTAGCTCCACCGATTCTTTTACTTCTAACCTCCACCTGTGGCATAGCATTGTTTAATGCTTTTTTCCAAATGCCGTGTGGGTCTTCAGTTGTTTTATCCTGAATGATATCCATTGCTTGGTAGAATGTAGCAAAAGCTGTTGACTTCTTACCAGAAAACATTAGATTATTCACAAACTGCGTTACCATTGGATCACCAAATCTAGGATCTGGTTGTACTATCCGAACTTTAGGTTTTCTTTTACGCATAACTTATTATATCGTTACCTTGATTATTATACAAATATATTACCTGACTATTTCTTAGGTCTTTTCGCACCATATTTAGAACGACTCTGTAGACGACCAGCAACACCTGCCGTATCCAAAGCACCACGAACTATCGTATATCGTACACCTGGTAAATCTTTTACACGACCACCACGAACTAACACAATAGAGTGTTCTTGTAAATTGTGTCCTTCCCCTGGGATATAAGCGATCACCTCGACTCCATTCGTTAAACGAACTTTAGCTACTTTACGAAGTGCAGAGTTTGGCTTCTTAGGAGTTGTTGTGTATACACGAGTACATACACCACGCTTTTGAGGGTTGCCCTCTAATGCACGTGACTTACTCGCCATTACAATTTTCTTTCTGCCTTTTTGCACCAACTGATTAATAGTAGGCATATGTGTTATTTTTTATTTTCTTACTAAAAATTCAACTTACTGAAATACAGCTTATAAGATGTGTAAAAAACTTAATTCTCAACACTTGTCTCAAAAGCGATTGCAAAGGTATAATTATTTTTATAGAAAACAAAGGCATGATTGCAAATAATTCCCTATAAATCTTATAATTATGTTACTTATTTTAACTTTTTCTTACAGAACAATTATTTTGAGCATTAATTTGGAATAAAATTGAGAAACTATTATACATCTAGCAAAGTTGAGTAATTATTTTTAGGATTGAAAAAATCTTCTTTTACTAGTTTGAAATATAATATTAAACCTTACGTTATGAACATCCACATAAGAAAAGCCACAAGAAAAGACATGGTGACTGTCCTTGATCTTGTCATTGAGCTCGCGGTATACGAAAAAGAACCAGATGCCGTTACTGCTACCTTATCAGATTACGAACAAGCATTTGATGAACGTATTTTTGAAGTGCTTTTAGCTGAAGTTAACGGTGAGGTTGCAGGTATGGTTTTATACTATATGACTTATTCAACTTGGAAGGGCAAGATGCTCTATTTAGAAGATTTCGTGGTGAAAGCCTCTTTCAGAAAAAAAGGGATTGGTCAAGTTTTATTTGATGCTTTGAAAAAAGAAGCTATTCGTAAGGAAGTGCGACTTTTAAAATGGCAAGTATTGGATTGGAATCAACCCGCCATTGAATTTTATAAAAAGAATAAAAGTATCATTGAAGCTGAATGGTTGAATTGCAAAATTTACTTTGAATGACGTACATTATGAGTCATAATTCTGTAATATGACCGATTTTATTACCCTAAACATGGTATTTTTGACTAGTAAACGGCATAAAAACTTTGAACTTTCATCAATATATTATTAACTTTACTATACTTAACCTCAAATTATGACGTCATTTAGATATTATAATTTATTTGTTAGGTCTTAAATTAATAAAAATAATAGTGTTTCATAGTGTGAGGGGTAACTACTGTTGTGGTTGCTCCTTTTTTTTATTCCTCTCTGCCTAACATTTCTTCTGCCAGAACTTTAATACGTTGCTTTTTTTCATCGGGAACACTGATTTTGTTTAAATGATCGAATGCTTTCTCTTGATATAATTTTTTGATCTCGCTGGTTTGGTTTGGAATATCCAATTTAGTAAATATTGCTTTAACAGCTTCTACTTTTTTGACTTCCTCCATATTGGTCGTTGACATCAAGTAGAGTAGTTCTGTTTTGGTTACATCATCTGCTAATTCCAAAGACTTTAAAACCAAGTAGGTTTTTTTATTTTGAATGATATCTCCACCGACCTTCTTTCCAAACTTTTCTGGATCACCAAAAGAGTCCAATAGATCATCTTGTAGTTGGAATGCAATGCCTGTATTGACTCCAAACTCATAGGCATGTTGCGCATCTTCAGTAGAAGCACCAGCAGCTAATGCTCCAATTTGCATTGCTCCGCCGAGTAAGACCGCTGTTTTAAGTTGTATCATTTTAAGATATTCTTCCAACTGTACATCGTCACGGGTTTCAAAATTCATATCCATTTGCTGCCCCTCACAAACACCTATTGCTACTTCATTAAAGACGTTCAATATAGCTTTGATAGCTTTATTTTCTTGAAGTTCCATCAAGGATTGATACGCATAGATAAGCATCACATCACCAGAAAGTATTCCTGTATTTATATCGTATTTGTGATGAACAGTGTCCTTCCCACGCCTCAAATTCGCTTCATCCATTATGTCATCGTGTACCAACGTAAAATTATGAAAAATCTCTATCGCATAGGCGGCAGGTAAGCCATTTTCAACACTTGAATCAAACAGTTCATACGCCATTAATAACAAAATCGGACGGAGTCGTTTCCCTCCAATTTTCATAATATAATTAATAGGATCATACAGTTCTTGTGGCTCTTTATAGTAAGCTCTTGTAGATAATTCGTTTTGTAAAAGGCTAAATAATTCTGGTACAGTTCTCATACATGCTTATTCAATAGTAAATAACAATTTCGAGTTGAAAAGACAATATAGTTTTTTGTATTGATTTGAAGAAAAGTAATCTTAAAAAAGAAAATAAAATACTATAAACACAAACGAATCCATGTCACAATAATATAGCAAAATGACAATTTATGTTTTTTTGATGTTCTATAGAATTTAAGTATAAAAATAACCGCAGAAAGTCTATTTAAGTTTGTGTATAAATACGTAGATCATACATTTTTATTCAAATAGGGATGATTTTAATAATAACAAAGCAATTTAGGCATCATATTTGAGTCACAATAACTTATAAAATTTTTCTAAAAGTACCCCTCGTCTGAAATCTAAGCAAAAGTACTCTTTCTGAAGTACAAGAATAGGATTTACTACATTCTTTCAAACTAATAACCGAACAAACCTAATCAAACATCACGTGACTACTACACCCCATTATTCAATCTATATACAATCGTAACGTGTTCATATGAATTCCAAGGCTAAAATACATATATTAATAATAGAAGATAATGTGGCTGATGCACAAAAGATAGAACAAAAACTAGAACGTCTATCTTTAAAATGCATTATTCATAAGGTAGATGCGCTATATGATGGGTTTGACAAGATTCAGAATCAACCTATTGATATTGCTCTATTAGATTTGACGCTGCCTGATAGTAACGGATTTAAAACGTTGACCAGTTATTTAGAACGCGTTCCCGATGTTCCCGTTATTGTGTTATCAGAAACCAATAATGAAATTGTTGGAAATCAGTCTATTAAGGCAGGTGCACAAGATTTTTTGGTTAAAAATCAATTTGAAGCAATGACGCTTGGTCGATCTATTCGTTTTGCTATTCAACGCTTTAAATCGCAACATAAACTTCAGCAGAAAGCCTCTACACTGGCATTGAATGAAAAAAGATATGTAGAAGCGCAGGAAATGGCGCATGTTGGAAATTGGGAGATGGATATAGTCAACAACGAAATGCAATGGACGGAAGAAGTCTATCGTATTTTTGGCTTTCAACCGAATAGTTTCAAACCTACCTTGTCCGAATACATTAATTATATTTATACGGAAGATCGAGGAAAAGTAGAAGATTTTTTCGAGTATGCGGGTAAGGATGGTAAGTTACATCAGTTGGAACATAGAATCGTGATTGATGGGCATATTACGAAGCATGTATCTATTCGTGGGAAGGTTCATTTTGAAGAATTAAGTGGGAAATTGATTCTAATTGGTGTTATACAAGACATCACTGAACGTAAGCTCAATGAGCAGTTGATCGTAGAGAAAAACTTCTCTAATCGAAGTACCAAAATCATGCAGCAGGCTCTTTCTGATATGAGTTTTAATGTGCGAACGCCGCTTTCTTCTATTGTCAATTTTGCCTATTTATTAAAAAACACACCCTTATCACCACAGCAACACGAACTACTCAATGCATTGAAAGTTTCTGTTGATGATATGTCGATGGGAATGAATAGCTTGTTCAATTTTGCAGTTTTGGCAACGGAAGAATTGAAAGTAGAAGAAGAGGATTTCAAGATTAAAGACTTCTTCACAAGCAATGAAAAAGTATTACAAATTCGTTCAGATAGTACCAATACTTCTTTTGAATTTGATATTGCGGCATCTATTCCCGAAAAAATAAGTGTTGATCCTAAAAAGTTGACCCTTATTTTTTATAATATCGTTAATTACCTGACTCAGGAAAATGAAGCTTCGGGTAAACAGGTCAATATTTATTCTGAAATTTCTACCTCGGCTACCAAAGATACCAACTTACGTTTATCGTTTGAACGAGCAGGGCTACGATTGCCTGTTGCACAAGTTCGAGATTTACTTGCTTCTGAAAAACTTCTGGAAGTATATGACCCCAATAATTCTGAACAAGGTGATAATGCTATTAATATGGCAGTGGCATTGAAACTCATCAAACTTTTGGGTGGACGACTAGAAATCAGCAATAAATCAAACACCGCAACGGCCTTTATCGTTGAAATTCCTGTCAAGGTCATCAAATCTGTATCGATGCTGAATATTGGTCAACCTCTATCAGAGCTTCGTATTTTGTTAGTAGAAGATCACTTCCTTAATCAAATTGCACATAAAAAAGTACTCAAAGCTTGGTCTGACTTTGTAAGTGTTGATATTGCTGAAAATGGTCTAGTCGCCGTTGAAAAACATCGAGCGCACCACTATGATATTATCATCATGGATATTCAGATGCCTGTGATGGATGGTATTGAAGCATCTAGAAAAATCAGAGAACAAAGTGATGTTCCGATTATTGCCTTGACGGCTAATTCTTCCAAGCAAGAGCAAGATCGTTGCCTTAAAGTTGGTATTAATAATTATATGTCCAAACCGTTTGTTCCACAAGAACTGTATGACAAAATCATGTATTTGGTAGCGACAGTGGGTGTTCGGAGTAGAGGGTAAAAACGTGTTAACGCCTGCCTGCCGCAGGCAAGTGCGCACGTGTTCGTGTGTTAACGTGCGCAGACTCAAAGAGCGTTTTCTTGCGTGTTCATGTTTTGAAGGTGTTCTGGTGTTTATGTTCAAAGAGCGTTTTAAACGTGAACACATGAACACACGAGTACACTAGCACATCATTTCAAAACAAACTACCTTGCTGAGCGAAACTCATTGGGTTTTCTAATTCTAATAGTTGTCGCTTGATATCCACTCCGTAAAAATAGCCCGTTAAATCTCCGTTTTTTCCGATCACTCGATGGCAAGGAACGATAATGGCAATGGGATTATTTCGGTTGGCCAATCCGACGGCTCGGACGGCTGCTGGGTTATTGATCTTATTTGCAATATCTGAATAACTGCATGTATGTCCATACGGAATTTCTAGTAAAGTATTCCATACCGACTGATTAAATGGTGTAGCGTTTTTCCAATCTATTTTGAGGTCAAAAACGGTTCTTTTACGTTCAAAATACTCTTCTAACTGTGTTACGCATTGAAGCAGCAAATCAGGTGCATTTGCATCACTTTTTTCGGCTACTTCTACTCTTTTGACGGATTGAATACCGTTGGCTGTACCGATCACGCTGATCCAACCAATGGGCGATTGATAAAAAACCTGTTGTTGTGCCATGTTCTGTTCATTTATTTTCCTATTTTGAGCGGCATAGTTTTCGCAACTATATTTGTGTTGGTTTAAATAAGCCCATTCATCACTCACAATATTCGATTGAATCTTATTATGGAAGTAAAATATTCTTTATTGGACGAAATTAGGCAATATGTTACTGCTTTTTTTGAAAAAAATATTTCTCCAGAATACGTGTATCATGACTTGCAACATACCATAAATGTGGTGAACGCAGTAGTGGAAATCGGACGTGGTTTTTCATTAAGTGAGCGAGAAATTGAATTGCTGCAAATGGCAGCTTGGTTTCACGATACGGGTTATGATAAAGGGCCGAAAGATCATGAAATGCGCAGTGCGGACTATGCTTTAGCTTTTTACAGAGAAAAAAATGCAACGACTGAAGCAGAATTAGAGACTATCAAAAAACTAATTTTGGTCACTAAATTACCTCAAAAACCTGAAAATCTGCTTCAAGAAATTATTTGTGATGCCGATTTAAGTCATTTGGGTAAAAAGTCATATTGGGATAGGTGTGGACGGGTGCGCCAAGAAATGGTTTTGACACAAAACCGCATTATGTCGGAACAAGAATGGGTCGATTTTGAATTGGGTTTTATGGAGAACCATCAATTTTTTACGGATGTTGCTCAAGCTTTATATAATAAGCGTAAGAAAAAACACATTCGTCGATTGCTTAAACAAAAACTTCGACTAAATCCAAGAGCTAGCGAAGTGATGCCTACTGACCCGAATTGGAAGCCCAAAAAATCTTCTAAACGTTCAAAGTCCAAGAAAAATATTTATGAAAAGGATTCTGAATTAAAAGAAATGAATCTCGGTCGTGGTGTAGAAACCATGTATCGAACCACTTATAAAACACATATCAACCTGAGTTCGATTGCCGATAACAAGGCGAATATCATGCTGAGTGTTAATGCGATTATTGTTTCTATAACGTTATCTACTTTGATTCCACAGTTCAATGATAATCCTCGTTTGATCGTTCCAACGATTATGTTGCTGATTGTATCGTTGACTTCTATTGTCTATGCGACACTCTCGACTCGCCCGAAGATCACCGAAGGAAAATTTACGAGAGAAGACATCGAAAAGAAACGCTCTAATCTCCTCTTTTTTGGTAATTTTTATAATATGAAAGTCACCGATTTTCACTGGGGCATGATGGAAATGATTAAAGACAGCGACTTTTTATATAGTTCTATGACTCGTGATTTATATTATCTCGGTGTGGTACTTGCCAAAAAATATCGCTACCTCAGCATCTGTTATGCTGTATTTATGTATGGTTTGATTTTGACGACGATTGCTTTTGC
>JAHDFQ010000178.1:5202-9665 GCA_020628085.1 Saprospiraceae bacterium | reverse complement strand
ACTTAAACTCTATTTTTCTTCCTTCACTACTAATTGTGATGGAAGCATTGCGTTAAATGGAACTTTGCGAATGACTAATGCTTCCACTTCATGTCCCATTTTTAGTAAAAATGTATAATCACCATCATCTAAATGTTCTAAATTGATAGAAACTAAATTACTACCTTCATCAAAATGTACATCGTTTTGAAGACGAATTAATTTCTCTGCATCCAACACCTGATACCTACATATTCCAATTTTCTGCGACTCAACCGTTAAGGTAAATATTCGATCAGTGGAGGTATTGCTCATTTGAGTTACTTGAAAATTATTTGGTGTATTTCGTTGAGTCAATATCATTTTACCTTGAAATGTTTGACCTTCCTTATCAATTTGAACCAAACGATATATAATCTTGTCCATTCCAAGTTGAGTATCTAAAAATTGATAGGATTGTGGCTTTTTAGAATTGCCTTGACTATTTAAGTTTGTTAGTGTTTCAAATTCTAATCCGTCCAAAGATCGTTGAATCACGAAATATTCATTATTTTGTTCTTCTAAAGTCGACCACTCTAATAAATTACCAATTTGTAGTGCTTTGATTTCTAAATCTTTTTCAAAAATACAGGAGGTTTGAGCAGATAATTGAAAAGAGCTCAATCCAATAATCAAAAAACTAAGAATTTTTAAACATTGCAGATTCATATGTAAATCGTATTGATTGTTAATTACAAATATTGAAATTATGTAATATGTTTAAGATAATATTCAAACACTGTGCCATAAATATATTAAATTTTTATAATGTGTTTTAGTTTGTTCCATTTATATGAAAAATACTAAGCTAACTTTTCTAATTTTTTATGCTGTTTTATTGACTTTTTTTGCTTGTAAAGAAAACCAGCGAACTGTGCTTTATGATATTGATAAAAATATTATGGTAGACTCAGCAGCAGTGGTATCTGCACATCCTTTGGCAACACAAATCGGTATTGATATATTAAAACAAGGTGGAAACGCTGTTGACGCAACGATTGCCGTTCAATTTGCTTTAGCAGTGGTCTATCCACGAGCAGGAAATATTGGTGGTGGTGGATTTATGGTGACTCGTTCTAAAGACGGAAACTATGCTGCATTGGATTATCGTGAAAAAGCACCATTGGCAGCATATCGAGATATGTACCTAGATAGTTTAGGAAATGTCGTTAAAGATTTGAGTCGATTAGGGCACTTGTCGGTAGGCGTTCCTGGAACGGTTGCAGGAATGATCGCTGCACATGATAGCTTGGGTTTGATTCAACCTTTTTCAAAACTAATCGAACCTGCATATTTGTTGGCGAAAAATGGATTTAAAATAACTAAAAGGGAAGCCGAAAGATTGACAGATTATCAAGATGATTTTCTGGAATTTAATGATTCGGCTATGGTATTTATCAAAAAAGAAGGTTGGAAAGAAGGTGAACTGTTGGTTCAAACAGATTTATCCAGTACGCTTAAACGAATCATGGAAAAAGGAGAAGCTGGATTTTATAAAGGCGAAACAGCTCGTTTATTGGTCGAAGAAATGAATAGTAATAATGGCATTATTAGCTCAGAAGATTTAGAAAAGTATGAACCTCTATGGAGGAAACCGATTGTTTCTAATTATAAAAAATACCGAATGATTTCCATGTCTCCACCGTCGAGTGGTGGTATTGCTTTAGCGCAATTACTCAAAATTATGGAACAATATCCTATCTCCAATTATGGGTTTCATTCCACAAAAGCGGTACACTTAATGGTGGAAGCCGAACGACGGGTGTATGCAGATCGTGCCGAACATTTAGGAGATGCTGATTTTTATAATGTACCCATAGATTCGATGTTGGCAGATGATTATTTATTGGAAAGAATGCAAGACTTCGACCTACAACAAGCCACCGTAAGCGATTCTATTTTAGCTAGTTCGTTTGAAACAACCCCCGAAAGTTTTGAAACCACACATACTTCCGTGGTTGATCCAATGGGAAATGCCGTTTCTGTAACCACAACTTTAAACCTAAATTACGGTTCAAAAGTGATGGTGGACGGAGCAGGTTTTTTGCTCAATGACGAAATGGATGATTTTAGTGCAAAACCAGGTGAACCTAATTTTTTTGGTTTAGTAGGAGCGGAGGCGAATGCGATTCAACCCGAAAAACGAATGCTCAGTTCAATGACACCCACTATTTTTGAAAAAGATGGTCAATTATTTATGGTGGTTGGTGCGCCTGGTGGTTCGACGATTATTACAGCCGTTTTTCAAACTTTTATGAATGTTGCTGCTTTTAATATGGATTTGAATAATGCCGTTCAAGCACCCCGTTTTCATCACCAGTGGTTACCAGACCAAATTATGTATGAAGACAGTGCTTTTTCAGATGAAACAGCTAAAACACTTCAATCTTACGGTCATCAACTCAGCAAAAAAGAGTATTTAGCAATTATCAAAGCTATCCAAATTCTACCCAATGGAAAAATTCAAGCCGTTGGCGATCATCGAAATCCCGACGATCATGCCGCAGGATTTTAGTAATAATTATAGTTTGTATTGCCACTAAGTCGCTGAGATACAGAGTGAAATGATTTAATTGAAATTGCTCTGTATCTTTGCGTCTCTGTCGCCTAAATATTACAACAAACCCAAATGATCCAAGGCCATATAACCTAAACCTGTATTGACAAAATCATCAACTTTAGAATCCAATAAATAGATTCTAAATGCTTCTATGGACATGGTGAAGACCTCAATATTCTCAGTTACATCTAAATTTTGCGAACTAATTTTTTTACAACCTGTTGCCACTAAGCAATATTTGATCTCAGTTGAATAAGCAGATTTGACCGCACGAAGAAATTGAATGTTTTGGGCTTGAAAACCCGTTTCTTCCAATAATTCACGAGCAGCCGCTTGTGCAGGTGTTTCACTCTTATCGATATAACCTTCAGGAAAACTCACCAAAATGTGTTCGGGACCAGGACGAAATTGACGTACTAAAATGACCTTATTGGTATTCGTAAATGCAGCAATACTCACATACGGACTATTGTTAACTACATCAAAATCAGCTATTTTTCCATCAGGTAATTTAAACTGTTTTTGAATAATTCCACGCCAACCCTTATAAACTTCGGTTTCTTTTATTTTTTTCCAAGTCATTCGATTACTTTTAAGATTTAAATAAGTTGGATTCATTTTATTCATAGTCACGCTCCAAGTCAGACTATGATTTTGATAGAGTTATTTTAAATATAAATTTCTGACTTTTGTAATAAACGGATTAAAATGTGTACCAACAAATAAAAAATATTTTTGGAAAGTGCTTACCAACAAATGATTGATGCCCATCATGGGATTTTGTACAAAATTGGACGTTCGTTTACGAGCAACGAATCCGATTTTAAAGATTTGTATCAAGAAATGTTGATCCAACTGTGGCAATCCTTTGATCGGTTTAAAGGAAATTCTAAACGTTCAACTTGGATGTATCGAGTTGCTTTAAACACAGCTATGACTTTTTCCAAAAAGCAACAAAAGTACCAAACCGAGGAAGCAAGCGAAGCGACACTTTCTACTATTTCAGATGATCCATTCACAGAAAGGGAATATCAAAAAGACCAACAAGATCAAATCAACCGTTTATATCAAGCCATTAATATGTTGAAAAAAGAAGAACGAGCGATTGTCTTACTGCACATGGAAGGTAAACAATATGATGAAATCAGTGAAATTATAGGAATAACGACATCTAATGTTGGTGTGAAACTATTACGATCTAAGAAAAAACTATTGCAATTGATGCAAACTAAATAAGGAATAATGCAAGATATAAATATTCAAGCACTTTGGGATGCAGATTCGGTTCAAGCCGATCAGGAGTATCAAATGATTCAATCAAATGTTATTGACTTAGCGCAGCAACAAAGTCAGAGTATTATTCAAAGAGTACTACGACAAACTTTCGCAGAGCTAATTTTTGGGTTTGTTTTATTGATCGGGATGAGCACCTATTTGTGGGATGTACCTAAAGTACTTCTCGGTATTTTTGTGGTGTATTCCTTGACAACTTTATGGATTTCTTTTCAATTTTGGAATAATTTTAGAATAAAAGCAAGAAAAGTACATGCTCAAGACACCAAATCTGCTATTCAAATATACCTTTACTTGCTGCGTTCTTACAAAGCCCATCTTTGGAATTATTCTATTTCGCTCATTCCATTCACCGTTTTTATAGGATTTATTGGTGGTTATTGTAAAGGATCGGACAATCAACTCGCCACGATTTTTGAAAGTCAAATATTATGGATTTCTTTGTTGGCGATTATACTTCTCATGATAGTTGGCTATATTATGATTCGGCAATATTTTAGATTGGTAATCGATACTAAAATTGAAGAATTGGAAATGGTTTTAGAAGGATTAGAGGAGTAGAAATGTAAACGAAAGTTTGTTTTTGGCGTAT
>JAHDFQ010000178.1:0-5102 GCA_020628085.1 Saprospiraceae bacterium | reverse complement strand
AATGTCAAAAATATATACCCTACTTTTTCTTTTTATCGCTACGACTAATGTACTGCTTGCTCAAAATGGAGTAACGTTTAAAGGGACAGTCACCGATGAACTAACAGGCGAAGCGGTCGACTTTGCGACGGTTTTTATTCAAAATACGAACCTTGTTACAGAGACAGATATTAATGGGAAATTTGTACTAGAACTACCTAATCGGAAATGGACAACACTTATTATTTCTAGGTTGGGTTATGAAGAATACGAAGAGAAAATTGATAAACTCAAAAAAGGAGAAGTTCGTCAACTGCGCATCAAGTTGAAGCCTGCCGAATCGGATGTAGAAGTCATTGTAAACGATAGCAAACTAGAAGAAACCGCCGTTATTCGAGAAGAAGTAACCGAACTGAAATTACTCCCTTCTACCACAGGGAATTTTGAGAGTATATTGCCCTCTATTGCACTAGGAACAAGTGGTGGAACAGGAGGTGAATTAAGTTCACAGTATAATGTTCGAGGTGGAAATTATGATGAAAATCTGGTATATGTCAATGATTTTGAAATATATCGTCCGCAACTCATTCGAGCAGGTCAGCAAGAAGGACTGACCTTTCCCAATATCGACTTAATGCGAGATTTGACCTTTTCATCAGGTGGTTTTCAAGCCAAATATGGGGATAAAATGTCCTCTGTTCTGGATATTCGATACAAGCGACCAGAAGAATTTAGAGCATCACTAAGTGGAAGTTTTTTAGGTGGTTCGGCTCATATTGAAGGCAGTAAATCTGTGGGTTCTGATAATTTTAGGAAGTTTAGGTATTTAGTCGGGGCTCGCTACAAATCCACTCGATATTTACTAGGAACACTAGATGTTACGGGAGAATATACGCCTTCATTTGCTGATATTCAAGGTTATTTTACTTTCGATATTACGAGAGATTTACAAGTGGCAGTCATGTCCAATTATAACTATAGCGTTTACGAATTTCAACCGCAAGAACGTACAACAGCATTGGGATTGATTAACTTTGCTTTGGAACTATTTAGTGAGTTTGAAGGACAAGAAGTTAGTGATTTTACGACGGGTTTGGGTGGTGTGTCGTTGACCTATTTACCAGATCGAGATAAGAATCCGCTGTATATGAAATTCTTGGCTTCTCGCTATCAAAGCGCTGAAAATGAACGATTTGATATTATTGGTAACTACCGATTAGGAGAGATAGAAACGAGTTTAGGGAGCGATGATGCAGGTGAATTGGTGAATACATTAGGTACAGGAACACAGCAACAATTTGTACGAAATTATTTGAATTCTAGTGTAACGAATCTGACCTATAAAGGTGGGATTGAAATACAGTCGGAAAACGTGAATGGTGGTGTTGAAAAAAGTAATTTTATTCAGTGGGGGGCAAAATATCAGCGAGAAGAAATTTACGATGAGCTAAATGAATGGGAACGATTGGATTCTGCTGGTTATTCGATTCCTTATGATGAGACTCAAGTGTTATTGGAACAAGTTTTAAAAACTGAAAATGAATTGATCTCCAATAGGGGAGAAGCATTTGTACAAAACACCTTTTCATTCACAAAAGATAGTATTGCAGAGTTTCAAGCAACTGCTGGCATCCGAACGACTTACTGGGATTTGAATAAAGAATTATTGTTTTCTCCACGCGTTCAATTATTATATAAACCTTTAAAAACAGATAAAGATATTTCGTATCGATTGGCGGGTGGGTTGTATGTTCAGCCGGCTTTTTATCGAGAATTAAGAAATTTATCTGGTATCGTCAATACGAATTTGAGTGCCCAAAAATCGGCTCATATAGTAGCTGGTTTGACGTATGATTTTAAAATTGGAAAAGAAAATCAAAAACCATTTCGATTTATAGCAGAAGCATATTATAAGCGTTTATGGGATTTGGTGTCGTATGATATTGATAATGTTCGAATTCGATACTCTGGTGAAAATGATGCAACAGGTTATGTCGCAGGACTGGATATGCGCATCAATGGAGAGTTTGTACCCGGCGCCGAATCTTGGATTAATTTATCGTTTTTGAGAGCTCGTGAAAGCCTTACAGGCGTACAACATTTACGTCGAGAATTGGGTGAACCCGAAGCTATTGAAGTCAACGATGTACCTCGTCCAACGGATCAATTTATGACCCTTTCCATGTTTTTTCAAGATTATCTACCCAACAACGAGAACTTCAAAATGCACATGAATCTGACGGTTGGAACAGGTTTTCCGTTTGGTTTAAAAGATCAAAATACGATTTATCGAAATACCTATCGTTTTGGTGCTTACCACCGTGTTGATATTGGATTTTCACTCTTACTTTGGGATGAAGCTCGCAAGGCAGAAAAACCCAATCATTTTCTACGCTTTTCTCGCCGAACATGGCTAAGCTTAGAAGTATTTAACTTGATGAATATCCGCAATGCGGCATCCTACACTTGGATTAAAACGGTTTATAATTCTCAATATGCCATACCAAATTACTTGACTTCTCGACGGATAAATTTGAGGTTACGGATGGATTTTTAGGGAAATTGGATTAAAAGAAAACAGCCAAATCTCAACGAGATTTGGCTGTTTTAATTTGTAAATAAAATTGTTTCTAAGCAAAATTACTCGCCACAACTAACTCCTTCGTTCCATGCGCATACGAATAAAAACCTTCGCCTGATTTACGACCGAGCTTACCTGCCGTAACCATATTGACCAACAATGGACAAGGGGCATATTTGGGGTTTCCGAAACCGTCTTGTAATACTTTTAATATAGATAAACACACATCCAAACCAATAAAATCAGCGAGTTGCAATGGCCCCATCGGGTGCGCCATTCCGAGTTTCATAACGGTGTCAATTTCCGATACACCAGCGACACTTTCGTACAATGAATAAATGGCTTCATTAATCATCGGCATTAAGATACGGTTAGCCACGAAACCAGGATAATCGTTGACTTCAACGGGTACTTTTCCGAGTGTTTTAGACAATTCCATTATGTTGTTGGTTACATCATCGCTAGTCGCATAACCACGAATCACTTCCACCAATTTCATCACTGGAACGGGATTCATAAAGTGCATCCCAATCACTTTTTCTGGTCGATTGGTAACGGCTGCTATTTTGGTAATCGAGATCGAAGATGTATTGGTCGCTAAAATGGCATTAGCAGGTGCTAATTCATCCATTTGCTTGAATATTTTGAGCTTTAAATCTACATTTTCAGTTGCTGCTTCAACTACCAAATCACTATTAGCAACGCCTTTTTCCATATCGGTATGCGTGGTGATATTGGCTAAAGTTTGTGTTTTATCCGCTTCGGTAATGCGTTCTTTTTGCACCATTCGATCTAGGTTTCTGGAAATAGTTTTAATGGCTTTTTCCAAAGCTGTTTCAGATATATCTACTAGAGAAACATTGAAGTTTTTCATAGCGAACACGTGTGCAATCCCATTGCCCATCGTTCCTGCTCCAATAACGGTAATATTTTTCATGTATTTTTTATACTAATGATTTAAGGTAATATTTAATGTTGTAATGATTTAATGATTCAATTGCTAGATTGTTCAATGATTCATTAATCGGGTACAAATATACTAAGCTAAATCCTACTTATTGATATAAAACTCAAATTCTACTCGACGATTTTTTTGACGACCTTCAAAACTAGAATTGTCCGCAATAGGTTCTGTTTCACCTAAACCAATATATGTGACTCGACTTGGATCAACTCCTCGTTGTATCAAGAAATTATAACAGGCTTTTGCACGTTTTTCAGATAACATCAAGTTACTGACATCATCGCCCACGCTATCCGTGTGACCACTGATTTGTAGTTTATACCCTTTATATTTTTGCAATAAAGCAGCTATTTTATCTAATGTTGGGAAAGAAGTAGATTTTAATAGAGCTTTTGATGTTTCAAATTCAATGGCTTGAACCGCATTGTTTAAAAATGCCTGATCGGCGATGTCGATTGCTGGACAACCAAAGTTTGCCATTGTTCCAAATTGGTTAGGACAGCGATCATCAGGCTCTGCTACTCCATCACCATCTGTATCTGGGCAGCCTTTCAAATAGGCAAAACCAATAATATCAGGACATCGATCTTCATTATCAGCGACGCCATCACCATCTGAATCGGGGCAACCAAAGAAACGAGCTAATCCAACCGTGTTAGGGCATTTGTCTTGTTCATCTGGAATACCGTCATTATCCTCGTCGTTATTGTCAATGGGGCAACCGCCGTTGCTTCTTGAACCCGCTACATCTGGGCATTGATCTTTGTGATCTGGAACACCGTCTTTATCGGTGTCTGGGCAACCTGCGTACATGGCCAAACCAGCGACTTTAGGGCATTTGTCGTTGGCATCCAAAACGCCATCACCATCTTGATCGGTTGGAAGAACATCTATTTTTTTACCAAAATTATCTGGATTGAAAAACCATACAACTCCCACACCATGTGTCAATCCATTTCTCAGTTCTTTTACTGCCACTCGATATTCGGTTTGTAGAGACAGATATACATGTTTTGCTATTCGTACATTTAGACCCAACCCCAGCGGAAATTGAATACTTGGATCAGCAAATTGTTCAAAATTGATATTGAAACCACCATGCACATAAGGAGAAAACAGAGCCGATTCTTTAAAAAACTTCGCTTGAACAGACGTTCCAATCGATTGATAAGAAATGGTTTCCATATCTGTATTTGAACCGTCTCTTTCATAATAATCGACATAACCAAGCCTTAGTGGAACAGCCAAGTTGAAATTTGGATGTAGATGATATTGATAGGTGATTTCACCACCGAACGTATGAATATCTTTTTTAATCAATTGATCGGTAAATGGAAAATCATGATTGATTGTATTAAAGCGAAGACCAATCCCGTGTTTAGCAGCATCATATTGTGCTGATATAGAAGTGGTTATACTAATCAGTATTCCAATAAAAAAGATGTTTAGGAGAATATTGTTTTTTAATATTTGATTTTTCATTGTTTGTTTTACGTATTTAATGAGCATAACGCAAAAAGAATGCAGATTCTTCTAAAATTGACAGTAAAACTAATAAATTATTGATGGATTTGGGGG
>JAHDFQ010000177.1 GCA_020628085.1 Saprospiraceae bacterium | reverse complement strand
TTCAGCATTTTTTTGATCTCAAAATTTTTGCCCGTTTTTTTTAATACCCCTTACTTAGCTGTTTATTCTTTATGAAAAATACATCAATGAAGCATATATTTTTATTTATTGCGCTGGTTGGTAGTGTTCAATTATTTGGACAAAGCGGATTGGTCAGTTTTATTTCATTTGACAACAACACCGTTGAAGAAGATTCAGGAAATGGTCAAAATGGACTATTCATGAACCCTTCTTTTGACTGTGGTGTAAAAGGACAGGCTTTAGTCTTTGATGGAGTAACGGATGAATTATTGATTTTAGGAATGGGAAATACCCTTTCTAAGAACGATTTTACCATTAGTTTTTATATTAAACCAGAGTTTACGTCTTTTTCACAATTGGTGATGTCCAAAAGAGAATTATGTGATAATGTCAATTCATTTGCTTATGATTATGCACCCGCATCAAGGAGTTTAATTCAGAAATTTAGTGAAAATGGCAGTAAAAACTTTGATGATACGTTTTCTTTAGACCTCAATACTTGTTGGTATCATATTGCGTTTGTACGACTCAATTCTGTTGCACGAATATACGTCAACGGTGTAGAACTGAAATCGAGGGATACCAATACTAGAGTAGATATTTCTAATGATGCAGAATTGATTTTTGGTGGAAGCCCTTGTTCTTCTTCGCCTAGTAAAGTGAGGTTCAAAGGTTTACTGGATGAAGTGATGATTTTTAATCGAGCATTGAATATTGAGGAAGTCAACAATCTATATTTAGAACCTAATAGAATTACCACAGCTAGAGATACATTGGTGTTTTTGGGAACATCGTTAGATATCAAAAGTAATGAATCTTGTGCAGATGCGTTTTTTTGGTCACCATCCGATGGAGTTAGTGATGTAACAAGCTCTACACCAACCCTAACACCAACTGAAACAACGGTTTACACCATGGAATCGGATATTGATGGTTGTACGGCATTAGATTCGGTACGAGTAAAAGTGATTGATCCAAATGACATTAACTGTGAAGAGGTTTTCCTACCTAGCGCATTCACACCTAATGATGATGGTCGAAATGATATGTATGGCTTGAGTAATCCGTTTGCGTTGGAAGAATTGATTTCTTTTGAAATTTTCGATCGTTGGGGCGGACGAGTATTTTTTACCACTGATGGGATGCAAAAATGGGATGGATATTTTAAAGGACAACCGATGAACCCAGGCGTATTGCTATATCGTGTACATTATAGATGCAACAATGAAGAAAAAACACAAGTTGGTAGTGTTACACTGATGAGATAGTGTCTTTTCTAATGGTTGCTAGTCTAAATGGAAGAAAATATAATTGCTAAACTTAGATTTTGATGAAAGGAACAATAAACATAATAATGATCTTACTTTGTATAGCTACTTTATGGGTTGCTTGTGGCACAGAACCAAAAGCAACACCTGTAACACCACCGCTATCAACGGTTGAAAAAGAAGATTTTCCAGAAAAAGTAATCAATCCAATTCCTGTAAATAATTTTTCAAAAAAAAAGGATACAATACAAACAGAACTAGAAAACGCTAAAGAAATTGTAGCTGAACGAAAGGAAAAAGACGAAACAAATAACATCGTAAAAGAGGACGTTAAAAAGGCGATTGCCAAAATAGCAAAAACGACGTCTGATAAGAAAGTTACCGAGAAAAAGAAAGCTGCCAAAAAGAAAAAAGCTAGAATTGCCTTTGATTCCGACGTTTTTGAGTTTGGAACGATCAAACCTGGTGATGTCATTAAACATAAATTTGAATTTACAAATACAGGTGATGCTGACCTCGTTATAAAAGGGGCAGATGTTACTTGTGGTTGTACTTATCCATCTTATCCATTTATTCCCATTCCTCCCAAAGAGCGAGGATTTATTGAAGTAACTTATGATAGTAAAGGAAAACTGGGTAGACAAAAACCAACGGTCACGTTGACAACTAATGCAGGAACAAAAAAAATATCATTAGAAGGTTTTGTGATTAGTGAAATGGCGAAGGAAGAATAGAATCTTTACCAACAACACAGACTAATGTCAGTAGATTATTTGAAACATTCGGCTTCTATAAAAGGGCGGTATCAAGAGCGAAAGCTAGATGATGCACTATCTCTTTCTGTCGATTATTTTGAACAGGTCTTAACGGAAAATAAAGATAAATCTACCATCGCTCAAGCAGGTATACAACTGGCACAGATTTACTATACAAAAGGTGTTTATTCGGGTGAAAACATCTGGATTCAAAAGGCTATTGAAACACTAGATTCCTGTCAGTTAATAGTCGAAAATTTGGCGAATCAGCAAGTCAAACTTTCCTACTACTTAATAGCTATTCAGTCATATGCGTTGATGGATCAAGATCAAAATGCACAAGCATACAGAGAAAAAGCTATAGAATTAGTCAAAGACACAAATACACCTTCGGCTACGGTTCAGCTACAAATATTGTTGTGTAAAGAAGCGATTGAAGCCAATGATTTTGATATGGCTTTTGATTTGGTTCAAAAAGGAATTTCAACAGTTGAAAGTGCCTCCGTAAGCACTTTAGAATATGAAAAAGCGACTTTATATAACTTGTTGGGGCGAATCCAAATCATGCGACAGGACATTGTCGAAACGCTCAAAATTAGTCAAGTTGCCCTCAAAATTAGTCAAGAGCGAAAAGATATAGAAAACGAGTTAATTGCACTAAATAATCTAGCTATTGTCCACGGGATTCAATCGGAATACAAAGAGGCAATGACTTATTTAATGCAAGGATTAGAGATTAGCACTGCTATAAAATATAGACAACAAATTGCTCGATGTCGAATTAATATGGGTTCTATTTATGCTCATTTATTCAATTATAAAGCGGCGTTAGAACACTATAAAGATGTTGCAAATGAATACGATGATGTTATTGAACGAAGTGCTCAAATTGTATTGCTGAATAATATTGGTACGATTCATTTAGATATACATCAAAACGAGGAGGCAATTGAGTATTTTGAAAAAGCGTTTCAGCTTGCGTCCGATTCTAATTATAAGGAATTAAAAGCCCTCAATGCCAGTCAACTTGGACGTGGTTTTTATCATCTTGGCGATAATAAGCGAGCTTTAACAAACGCGCATATCGCTGCCGAAATCTTCGATCAACTTGGAACGGTCAACGGTATCCAACTCAATTTACTCAATTTAGGGCTAATTGCACATTCCGAAAAAGATTACGCTTCAGCTAATAAATATTTAAGTCAATGTGTGGTCGCTTCCAAAACACTAAAGGATGATTTGACGGAGATTCGAGCCTATAGGGCACTTTCTGAAACCTACGAAGCACAGGATAATATTCAACAAGCGTTGACCTATCTTCAGATTTATACTTCTTATAAAAGCGAATATTCTAAATTGCAGCGTAGTCGTCAACTGCTCGATTTAGAAATTCGATATGGGATTCAGCACAAACAGCGAGAAATCGAACGGTTACAAACGGAAAATGAGTTGCAAGCACTTCTATTGGCTCAAAAAGATCAAATAGAGGCGAAAAATCAAGAATTAGAAGAAGTCAATCAAGAATTAAAACGCTTTGCGTCTATTGTTTCTCATGATTTAAAAGAACCGCTGCGCATGATCGGTAGCTTCGCTAAATTGATTGGACGAGACAAAAATACAACGTTGAGTACTGCTTCCATCGAATATTTCAAATATGTAGAAGACGGGGTAGAACGAATGGGTAAAATCCTTTCGGCACTCATGTATTATGCGACGATTGGTAAAGAAGGTGAACCGACTAAGGAGATTGATTTGAATACGATTGTAGAAATTTGTGCGCTGCATTTGCGAGTGGCTACTGCCGAAAGTAATGCCACGATCAAATACGAAAATCTTCCCAAAATACATTCTAAAAATTCTTTATTGGTTCAACTATTTCAGAATTTATTGAGCAACGCCATAAAGTTTCGGAAACCCGATCAAGCTCCTGCAATTACTGTTTTTGCCAAAGAACAAAAAGATGTGGTACAAATTGCAGTTCAAGACAACGGAATTGGAATCGAAGCACAACATATGGCTAAAATATTTGATATTTTTCAACGCTTACATGCCAAAGATGTGTATGAAGGAACAGGGGTGGGGCTAGCAGTTTGTTTGAAAATTGCTAAACGATTAGGCGGACGTATCTGGGTAGAATCCGAAGCAGAAAAAGGGTCTACGTTTTGGGTGGAGTTACCTAAAACATTAGTAGAAATATAAACTAAAAAAGCCCCAAAAACATTTTTTTGGGGCTTTTTTGTTGCTGGCAGTCTTAAAACTTGTAAGTCATACCAAATCGAATTTGCCAAGGGTCATCAAAGTCATCAATATCATTGAGGACATTATAGAGAATATAAATTTCATACGCAATAATATCACCAGAAGTATATCCTAATCCAATATTAAATTCATTTACAGAACGTCTAAAGGTTTCAATTTTACGGTCATTGTTCGGATCGAGAAATGGACCTCTATTATCTTCATCATAAGGAGTACCAATATTTCTAAGTGTGTACTCACCATGGAAAAATACATTCCAAACACGAGCTCTCGTAAAGGGACCAAATCCATATGAAATAGATTCGTATTTAATATTTGAGCCAAAGTTATTAATTCTTTCATAGTAATAACCTATATCTGCACGAACACCAAAAGAAATAGGTTCAATTATTTTGTAACCAACCATTGGGGAAATGCCGACATTGAAAGCACTATTTCCGTTAAAAGAACTGAAACCTAAATTTCCACCAGCTCCATACCATAAATTTTGGGTTGAAAATCGACTCTCGTCAAAATATTCGTCTTGCTTAGGCTTCTTTTTTTTCTTCTTTTTATTACGGATGCGATACTGTGCATCTGCATCAAAAGCCATAAAACCCACCATAAAGGCAGTTAGCAAGGTATATATCATTAATTTTTTCATAAGGGAATTTATTTTGTCTAAAGGTATAGTACTCTAACCAAAAGAGAACTAAAAGTAGTGTACGTTTTTGGTTATCAAAATGTTAAAAATAGAACAAATATTGGCTTATTGAAGTTCAAGCGGATTTCTATTAAATGAAGGAGCAGGATATTTGGAGGTATCCACCAGATTTCTTTCCATTAAATATTTACGCCAAGCCTTTGCTCTTTTACTACTGGTGAAGGTATAAAAAGTCTGTGATTCATTTAGTTTTTCGTGAAAACCAAGCCGAGTTTCAAAATGAAGTTCTAATAATTTAATGACCCCATACACATAGAAATCTCGTTTGCTACCACCGTTTCCTGTTAAGGGCGAAACCACATCAAATTTTAAAATAGTATAAATTTTATTAAAATCTAGGTCTTGTTTTTTAGTTAAAAAATCCAATCCAAAATCCAATAAATAGCTTTTATAAAACTCAAATTCGGATAAACTTTGATGCCGCTCTTTAATAAGTTTAATTTGAGTGCTGTCCATTTCGTAAAATGGAATCCCAAAATCGGTACTCAAAAATGCAAAAGCAGGATTATTAGGCGTAGAATTCATATAAGGTAAAAAATCAATAATGGTTGAAATATCATCGTAAGCTACCCGTGCAATAATAGCCTGTTGTATCTTGGTTTTGATTTTGTTGTCTACGTCCAGTGCTAAAACAGCTTCCAATTTATCGGCAATTGGCTGACCGATATTTTTTAAATGTGTAATGTTTTCCAAGGTTCGTTCTTCTTCATATTCACTCAAAAAATCACTCTCATTGATATAAAATTCTAAAAGATCAGTGTAGCTTTCAATGCTTTCTGAACTTAGTTTTCCAGACAGAACATAATCCAAAAACCATTTAGATTCAAACAAATTATTAAAAAACAATCCTTTATCTAACTTATCAAAATCTTTGGATTCTTCTTCCAGAAACTGCACCATTTTTTCAGGATGTTGGATGTCAAATAACTTCGGAATATCATCTAAATATTTATAAGTCAAGCCCAATCCCTTGAAATAATTGAGTTCATCTGCTAGATTGAGTGGGCGTGCTACTTTTAAGCGACGAATATTTTTTAGTGGCCTAACTTTAGCTGTTAATTCCAAACTTGCTTTGATAAAATAGGCATCGTCATCCACCATTTCTACAAAATTATTCAACTCTTTGATCGTCAATTCCTCTTTAGCTTGTAAGGTTTCGAGTTTTTCTTTCCAAAACAAACGACTCCAATCTTTAAAATGTGCTTGATTGTCTTGCCAAAGTTTTTTCCATTCTTCGGTGGTTAATGTATAATCAGTATCCGAAAATGTATAGTTATAAATATCTTCTAAAATAGGAACAACCCGATCAGCTACAGTCACCGTTTTATCCTTATTATGAATAATAATTCGGTCAATTTTCATGAGTTTGAATAAGAACGGAACTTCATCAAAAGAACATTGATAGGATAAGTATTTAAAGTATTGAAGCACCAATTTTGGGTCTTCAACCGTTTTAATTTTTTCTAGTAATGCAGTTTGTTGTTTTTCATTAGGTCCAGGTAAAACTTGAAGTTCAACTTTATTATACTGCATCGGATGTTCAATAAAATCAGAGACGCTTATCGTAGATGTTGTCGTATTCATCTGTTCTTTAGTAGCCAGTTGTGCGATTTGATTTTTAATTCCTTTATCTGTTTCAATACTCAATAAATAGTCTAACTTTTCCTGTAAAATAGGATTATCAATGTCAAATTTGTATAAATAGTCATTACAAATTCCTGAAGCCCCGATGTTGCTAAACAGTTGCGCTTTTTTCAAATATAACCTTAAAGCTGACGGATCGTTAACAACTGTATTCCAATGTTTAGAATAAAAAATATCTAATATTCGACCAACTGAAAGATTCAAATCTCGATCAACGGTATTTAAAATCGTGTAATATTCTAGCCCCGTTAAGTCGTCCATTTCTAACTCTTCAATAATTTCTGATTCAAGCGCAGTTATGTGTTGAGGTGCTTTGGTTGCTGCGAGTTGATTTAATAACAATCGAAGATGCTCATTTAGATTATAGTCGATTTTATTCTCTTTACAAAAAGAAGTTAATTCCACTAACCGTTCTAAATAATGGATTTTAAGTGTTGGTAATTGTTTGTTAATTGTTCGTAAAAGCCCTCTATACTGACGTGTCAATTCTATGATTTCATCAGGTCGACCTTCTGTTAAAAGTCGATAAGAAGCAATAGCTACGGTATCATTTTTAGAATTTAATCGGCGAAAATGCTTTTCATATTTGGCTAAACGATCCAGACGTTCTGCTTTATTGACAAAATGAAATTGCTTTTCATTCCATTCGTAATCATCATAAGATTGCCACCAATAAAACATAAAATCATCCAACTGCGCCATGTCTTTCGGTACAGGAATATAGGTGAGTTCTTCAAGCCGATTGACCGCATCAAACACCTCACTAGTTTGAATTTTTGATCTGTTTTTATAAATAAAAGAAGCTAAATACATCAAAATTCTAGGATGTTTAGTCTTTACCAAGTCAATATAAGCATTGTGCGTAACCCATGATAAGTTGTTAGATTGACACAACACCTTACCATAAAAATCTACTTCATCATAAAAAAAAGAAATTTTATAATTAAATAATTGGTCATAGCCATGTTTGCGAACGGCAGAGAGAGTGTGCAAGGAGTCAATCAAATTTTCGTAATAATGAATCCGCTGAGAAGATTCTAAATGGCTAGGAGCTAGAATATTTGTGATTTTTGCCAAACTATCTTCAACCTGAAACCAAGTCAGTTTATTGGTTTTGATTAATTCTAAAATACGCAAAAAACTTTTATAATCGGGTGCTGATTCGATTGCTTGTATAAGCGAAATATAGATACTGGCAGCTTCTTTTTTAAATTGCTTTTCAATAGCTCCAAATTGCAATTGTTGATATAAAAATTGATATGATTCTGTCGTCTTTATTTTTGCAATTAATTGAATCGTTTGTTGAGTTTCTTGGACAGATTTATTTTCAAATGACTTCGTATAATTAGCAATGAGTTTTTGAAGAACTACAGATCGGTTATCAATATTCTCTTTTGCCGAAACAGGTGGGCTATAGTTATACGTGCGTGCTTCGGGATCGGTGATATAAAAAGCTCCAAATAATTCCGAATATTTTAATTGTTGATGATTAGAATAAAAAAAATTGAGCAGTTGATCTTTAGAGCTATTATTAACATTGATCTGATTATTTGTGAAAAGCGTATTATGGTTTAAAATATCTCGGACTTTGATTTTAATCCCGTCTTTTTCGACCAAACTAATTAAATCTCTTAAAGCACGTTTATTCCCTTTTTGAACACCTCGCTCTAATTTGTTAATAACCTGTTTATAGTTCACCTTTTGCTGTGGTTGCGCCAATAAATCGGTTACAAATCCAAGCAAAATAAATAGAGTCATTTTTAAAATCCAAGATGTAAATTTCACCTTAGTGTATATGTATAATCCATTTTTCAATTAGAGGAATTAGATTGTCACTATTCTATGTGTTTGACATAAAAAATATGCAATAACTGAACCGAAAAAATCGCACTTGATGATTAACGTTTGTTAAGATGTGAATATCTTTATCGTTAAAATTACCAAAACCCATAAAATCCAAGCAAGTTTGTATTATCATTTGTAATTTTGTTGTTTGAAAGGTACTTCAAAGCGTTTTCTTTAAGTTGATATGATAAAAATAAATAATATTTGTATTTCATATCACAAACGAGAACGATGAATCGTTTATTTATAAAATTGATCATTGTAAAAGTAAAGCGGTATTCAATAGTATAGATTTTAATATGTATAGCTTATTAAAATGACAGAAAATTCAAAATATATTTCGATACTATCGGACTACGGATTCAAGCTTACTTTTGCAGATGAATCAGATACTGTCTTTTTAAGAAGAGCTTTACAAGCTTTGATTCAAAGTGAAGTACCAATAATAAAAGTCCAGTTTCTGAGTAATGAATTTATTGGATTAACTGAAAATGCAAGAGGTGGATTGTATGACTTAATTTGTGAAGACGAAAAAGGAAATTCTTTTATAGTTGAAATGCAGTTAGGAGTTTATAAAAATTATATTCAAAGAGCTAAATTCTACGCGTTTCAACGATTCAATACTTTGGTTGCAAAAGGGAAATATCGTTTTAAAAACCTCACCAAGATTTATTGTATCGGAATATTAGCAAAAGGAATTTTTTCTAACTCAAAGCAATATTATCATTTTGGAACGTTAAAAAACCAGATAGGCGAGGAATTAGATAATCAAATAGCACACGTCATTGTCGAAATTGATAAATTTAAAAAAGCGGCAATTGAAATACACACAGACTTAGATAAACTGATATATCTTATGAAGAATCAAGAAATTATTAATAAGATAGGTGAGCTACCTGAATTTTTGTCCGAAGATTGGATAGAAAAAGCAATGAAAAAGTTGGATAAAAGTCTAATGACTCCAGACCAACGTATGCACTTTGAAATGTTACTCGCAAAGAATGCGACTATTATGGCAATGGAAGAAGATAAAAGACAAAAGGAAATAGAGGAAAGCAGAATGAAAGAGAAAAAAGAAATTGCTCTACAAATGAAAAAAGAGGGTGAACCAATGATTAAAATTCAACGATACACGGGACTTTCAACAGATGAAATAGAAGCTTTATAAATACTCATAAATCCTATTAGCTATATACATTTTGTTCAAATAACAATCACTTTGAGCTGCTAACCAAAAGCAATCCACCCATAAATTAATTGAT
>JAHDFQ010000176.1 GCA_020628085.1 Saprospiraceae bacterium | reverse complement strand
GAGCCCTCAACAACGATGAATGGTGGTTGTTAAGGAGGTGAAGTATATATAGAGTACTGTAAAACAGCACTCTATATATACTTCACCTCCTTAAACCTCCAAGACAATTTTGAGCTGCGCTGGCTATTGCCTGCGGCAATACTGATGAGCAAAAAAACGCCCGACAAAATTGCAAAAAAGTAGTATTTGCAAGTCAAAATCATTTAATGGATAATTCCGAAATAAATTATTATTAACACCATCTAGGGTTATTTTGATGATTAAATGTACAACCTTTACTGAATAATATTGTAGTTTTATTATGAAATATATCCACATTTTTCTTCTATGCTTTTTATTCACAACTGTTATGAATGCACAACAAGACACTTTATATTACATCGGCGACCCTATGTGTTCGTGGTGTTACGGTTTTGCTCCTGAAGTCACTCAAATTCAGAATGAATTACATGATGAGATTCCAGTAGAAATAGTGCTGGGCGGTTTACGACCAAATGGTACGCAGACCATGGCAGAATTGGGTGATTTTTTAAAGGAACATTGGGATGAAATTGAGGAACTGACGGGTCAAATTTTTCAACATGATATTCTTCAACAAAAGGAGTTTATCTATAATACAGAACCTGCTTGTCGGGCAGTAGTCGTGGTTCGACAGATTGATGCCACTAAAACCTTAGAGTTTTATAAAGCAGTTCAAACCGCTTTTTACAGATATAATGAAGATGTGCATTCTATTGACACCTATCTAGATATTGCTCAACAAATGGAAATAGATACTGCGCAATTTAGAACGTTATATGAGTCTGATGCGATGAAAATGGCAACGGAATTAGATTTTGGAATTGCACAGCAAATGGGCATTCGTGGTTTTCCAAGTCTCGTCCTCAAGAAAGGCGATGAATATCACTTGATTTCTAATGGTTATCAAAAAGCATCTGTTATTTTAGAAAAAATCAATAGTTTGTAATGTCATCTAAACAGCCGTATTGTTTGATGCCATGGATTCACTTTCATGTGGGTAATAAAGGGGTCGTCAAAGCCTGCTGTGTGGCAAATATACCTTTGGGTAATATTAATGATTCTAGTTTAGAAGACATCTGGGAAGGTGAAAAAATTAATGTTTTACGTGAGAAATTTGCGGCTGGTCAATTAGACAAACGCTGTGGGGTTTGTATCAATATGGAAGCGACTGGCGGTAAGAGTATCCGTCAAGAAACGTTTGAAAAATTTCCAGATGTTGATATTTCTGAACCTCTATTACCTATCTATTTTGATATTCGTTTTTCTAATGTTTGTAATTTTAGGTGCCGAACCTGTTGGCATGGCGCAAGTAGCAAATGGTTTTCAGATGCTCAACAACTTGGGCGGGCTATTGGTCAACAAGCAATTCTCAAAAATATCCATGATTTTCAACAGTTTATTAATAAAACTGGTGAGGCACTTTTAGAAGCTCAAGAGATTTATTTTGCTGGTGGCGAACCGCTGGTGACTGAGGAACACTATTTATTGTTGGAATGGCTAATTGCTCATAAAGCAACCAATATTCGATTACGGTACAATACGAATTTCTCAAAACTCCATTTTAAGCAGTATGATGTTTTAGAACTATGGAATCATTTTCCTAAAGTGGAAATCTTAGCCAGTATTGATGGTTTTGGCGTACTTGGCGAGATCATCCGAAAGGATATGAAGTGGACAGATATTTTGAAAAACCGAGAAAAGATTCGTGTTTTACCACATATTGATTTCAAAATTGCCCCGACGGTTTCTGTTTTGAATATGCGGCATCTTCCAGTATTATACAAAGAAGTGATCCAATTAAATTTGATTGACGAAACCGATCTCTATATCAATATTTTAGAACGTCCACAGTATTATAATATTCAAATATTTCCTGCCACTCAAAAAGCTGAAATCAATCAACTGTACGCTGATTTTTTTAATTGGATGACCGAAAACAATATTCCTGAATCTATAAAAGCCCTTTTTCAAGAATGTTTAGATTATATGAATGCAAAAGACCAATCTCAATATTGGGAGCAGTTTTTGGTGGAAACGCAGATTTTGGATGAGTTGAGAGATGAAAAATTGTTGAAGTATATTAAAAAGTAACTGTATTGCCTTCTACATCTTGATATATACAGTCATCAAATTCTATCTGATAACTGAACTGATGATTTGGGTCATAATCTCCGTAGTTGCAGATAGAGTAGAATCTTTTATGATGCAAGTATCGTTTCCAAACACCTACCTTTCGTCCTTTTTCGTATTTTCCTTCTTCTTCTAACAGTCCATCTTTACTATATTTTTGGTATAACCCGTCATACATTCCATTGATATAATTACATTTGAGATTGGGCATACCATTTTCATAAAAAGACTGATAAGCATCGGTCAAATGCCCATCTTCATTGAAAAACATTTTAGCTTTCAACGAACGGTTATCATTTGAAAAGTATTCCTTCCATTCATCTATTTTATGATCGTTTTTATAATGTCCTACATGTGTACGAATATTTCCTTTTCCAGCAAAAGAGACGGCCTCACCATCTTTTACTCCATTTTTGTAGGTATAACGCTGATAGACGTAGCCGTCCGAACGATAGCTTCTTACCCAACCATCTAATTTTCCATCTTTAAATTCTGCTGTCTTTCGAATAGTTTTTCCTTGATATGATTTCCACTCGCCATCTGGTTGACCATTTTTTAAAGATCCTTCAATAGCTACCATCCCACTGGGTTGAAATGTTGTAAATATATCTGTCGGACGATTGGGTTGTTCGTATGTTTCAAGTTCTTTAAAAGTCCCATCTTCGTTATAATATTGCCACTCGCCTACTTTTGCACCCCACCAATACTGACCTGATTCTAATATATCTCCATTTCGATTATATTTTCGATAAACTCCATGATTTATTTCCCTCATTGGAAACTCAGCAAAAATTCCTTTTGGAAATGGAATTTTTATTCTATTTTCCACTTGTCGAAGTGTATCTTTTCCGTAATAGGTTGTGGTTGAATAAGAGGTATATTCAGGTGTGTAGATTACCATTTTCTTATAAGTTTCGTAGAACGAACCATCTAAATCTTTATTAAAATGGTAATGAGAAAGCAGATTTCCATTAGAATATTTCATCTCCTCATAATTCATGATGGTATTCACTGCGTCTCCATAACCTCTATGATATTTTGTAACGATCCCATGTAATAAACCTTTCTTATAAGTAGCACTACTTCTCAAAAAAGTTTTTTTCTGACGTTGATAATAGTCAAAATGTTGCCACTCACCGACAGGTTTTCCTTTTTTCATATTTCCAGTAGCGACAATATGATTATTTAGTTTGTATACAATTGAACCTGTATAATTTGTATTTACTTTTTCAAAATGCTCTTGAATTAAATCTAGATAATCATTGCCCTTAGTGGAAACCAATTGACGTTTAAGGTCTGACGAATAAGACCTTTCCCAAATAGATTTTGAAAATACATCACAAACGAACCCACTGTATAAATATCCATCCCTTGTACCATTAACTAATAAATACTGACCACCTTTCATTAATAGTTGTCCTCCTGCTGAAGAATTATTAGCTCCACTTCTAATCTTAATTTTATTCGTTTTTGGAGCATTTTTAAAAACCTGATCGACTGTTGCATAACTATAAAAATTAGAACTTGCATCCATCCAAGACGAATCAATGGTCACCAGTAAAATAGAACGTGGATCGCTTTGACTTAACAATAACTCAGTTAAAGAATATCGCTCACCTGCACAACAAGCGTTTATGTTTTGATAGTATAAAAGAGAAAGTAGTAAAAAGAGTATATTTTTCATGGTCATCTAATTTTTACAAAATAATACGACTTCAATTTATTGATTTTAAAGCATTTATAAAACTACTTTTCTGTTTTTAAGAAAATAATAACTACTATCATACATAAAAAAGCCCTTGTCACCAACAGATAACAAGGGCAAAATTGAAACTAAACTATCTATTTATCACTATGTTCTTTGTGATGAAATTGATTCCCACATGATTTCTTTGTTTTTACATTCATTTGGTATTGGATTCGTGTAAATGGATAGTGTTGATTTCTTTTTAAAAGATAGGGAGAGGAAGAAGACACCTAATGTGCCTTCTTCTCATTCCCTGAGGTTCAAAGTTCAATATTCTAGTCGATTACGATCATTTTACGGGTTTGTGTAAACCCTTCTGTATTAAATTGGTAGTAGAGAATACCACTTGTTACATCTTCTCTTTTTAATAAAAATTCATTGTATCCTTTAGAACAGTCCTGCTCCATTTGATAGATAGCTTTTCCAGCTAAATCATAAATGGTTAAAGTTGCTGTTTGTGCCGTTGGCATATAGCATCCGATAGTCGTAAAGTTTTTGAATGGATTTGGCTTGTTTTGTAATAATTGGAAATCCATTGCCACTTCACTTTGATTGAACCCTAAGTCAAGATTCAAAATCTCGTCTTGTGTATTATATGCTTCTGCTCTTGTATAACGTGAAGTCAATTCAAATATCTCGTCAATACTTGTATCTGTCGTTGCTTTCATCTTCAAAATCAACAATGGTGTATCTGACTTTTCATTTGCGTTTGTATTGACCCAACTTGCAGTCAACACACCTTCATTATTAAACTGTGTACCCACGTTTCCTGCTTGCATTAAGGCGTCTGATCCGTCCGCTATATTGATGAATGTCGCTTTATCAATATCATAATTCAGTGTAAACTGAATTCCTTTAACCGTTTGTAATTGATTGCTATTCAATGCAACGTGGAATTCTTCACCTGCCTTTACAAACTCATTATCCATTGTCAAAGTCAGTACTTCATTTTCTGTACGCTCATCTGTTTGATTATTTAAGTTGGTTTGTGAAGAACAATCTAAATCTCCGATTTTCACACCAACAAAAGATAAATCCATATCACTAGCTGCATCTTGAATGAAGTAATTTTCTGGGAATGTTTCTGTCCAAGGATTTTCATCATTCGGAAAAGTATATTGTCCATCTATAAACCTCCATGACGGCCCATCTGGTAATTCTGTAATTTGATATAAGATTAACTGTCGTAACACCACTACATCAAACGTAGATAATTTACCGTCGAAGTTCGTATCACCAGCAATGATTTTATATGGACTATCCAATGTGCGGATACCCAAAATATGCTGACTTAATTGTACTAAATCAAATGTTGAAACACCGTTTAGGTAGTCATAGTCTTTGTTCAATTTGATGGTATAATTTGATCCTGAAGCGGCATCAAATTCAAAGTATCCTTCTTCATCTGTCATTACCATTTCATTGTTACTTCCTAGTAATTCGACTTCTACTTGTTCGATATTGCTATCCATTTCACTCTTTACTTTTCCTTCGATTGACAAGCGTTGGCAACTACCTGAACAAATGGTTAATTCAAATGTACAAGAAGAGGTATTGTTCAAATTATCGGCAATTTGCATGGTAATGTCGTACTGTGTTGAAGAACCTGTAATGGGTAAATTCAATTGACTACTTGTGACCACCGCTCCTCCAGAGGAAGTATAAGAATATTGTGTACTTGCTAATAAATCAACATCGCTGGTACAATCGTCTCCAATGAATCCGCTTAATGTCGCTAATGTAAACATGTTATTATCGGCAATCATCGTATTCAAATCCAACACATAATTGGCTTGTGCTGCGTCCACTTCTACTGAATAATCGAAAAATAAATTATCACATAAAATAACTGGAAAACCTACATCGGAACAACCTTGACCTCCGCCACCGTTGCCGTCATCTCCTGTAAGAATGAGTTGGAAATTACAGCTGACTGTTTGCGCATTATTATCCATAATGGTCATCAAAATCGTATGCGTTACACTTGCTCCCGTTACTGGTATATTCAGTTGGCTTCCAACTACAGGTGTAGTACTTCCTTGTGGTGTATATTGAAGTTGAACACTTGCTAGTAGATCGTTGTAACTCGCACAATTATCACTTATGATACCATCTAAAGTTGTAAATGCTGGGTTGTCTGCAATTAAAGAATTGACATCTAAAATATATTCTGTTTGACCTTGTGCAGCTGTAAACGAATAATCAATCATTGCCAAACAATCAAATGTTGGTGGTGTTTGATCTTCGATTCTAATATCATCGTAACATGAACCAGAAATAGTACCATCCGTGTATTGTACAAAAACTTGCTGTGTAAAATCCGGGTTTGTAGATGTAGCTATATCTGCACAATCGTATGTAACTGATGATCCAAAGTTATTATTGGTTTCTGAAATTAAGACATTGAATCCAACAGGTTTACTTTGGAAAATACCATTAAATCCACTTGCAGTTACGGTCACTTCGGTGTTGTTATTCATATTTAATGGAAATCCTAAATCAAGGCTAGGATTAATGTTTAAACCGTCAATATCTAGGTTGGAACATTCACAAACACCATTTTCGTCATCCAATTCTATAAATACAAAACATGGATTTGATACGTTGCCAGAAGCATCACACGCTTGGATTTCTACTTCTAATGGATTTCCGATATTCGCACAAGTTAAATTAATACATTCCGTATAAACATCAGTAGTGTTAGCTACTCTCATTTTGTAATTTACGGTCGTACAATTATCAGTAGAATTACCTGCAATATGATCTGCACAAACTTGAGTTAATCCGTTTGGTTCGTTTGAAATAGCCACTGTTGTATTCGTCGTACATACCAAATTAGGCCCTTGCTGATCTATAACTTTGAAAAATCGAGAACAGGTATCTCGCATGTTATTACAAACATTTTCTACATAATAGTTTACTAAATACGTTCCCTGATCGAATGGATAATTTGTTAATGGATTATTGCTTCCCACAATTAAATTATTCGTCAATGTATCAAAAACTTCCAAGCTGTAGCTAAAATCTCCACAACTTACAGAGGTTGCTATTGGAGCATTCAAAGTCGTGGTTGCGAAGCAGTTGTCTATATCTGTATTTATTAAATCAGGACTAGCTGCTGTTCCTAGAGTTGTAATATTATTATCAATATCTGTATTGGCGCATACATCGTTGAAGTCATAATCTGGAGCGGACAAATCCATGAATTTAATTACTTGAATCTGATCTAGCAAAACGATACCTGTACCACCTGCGTCCATAGCACACCAATCAAAAATATTCCATAAACGGATCAATTTTCGTTGACTTCCACAATCTAAAGGAATAGTATCAGTACTATGAGTGGCTGCAAATTTACAGCTATGTGTAATTGGAATAGAATCTAGTGTTCCATCATTATCCATATCAAATTCAAAGAATGGTAACTGAGCACCTGAAAGGTTCTCTACATCTGCGGCATCTGTTCCTAAAGCACAATCTAAAACAATTTCATCAGGTATTTGGATTAAGGCTGCCGTTGGTCGGAATGTGTAAATAAATTGTTCGCAAGATTCACCTGTCATTCCATTTCCATCGGTTGGTGTCCACACTCTCGATTGTACTTTATCAATGACAAAACCATCGTAAATCGTCCCTGAATTTCCTTCGTATAAACCTGTTGTCGTATTCAATGTAAATAAGGTGGCGTCTGGTGGCGGAACATCGCCTGCATCCAACGCATCACCATCATTATCACCAACAATACCCATTCCACATCCAGCAGTTTCTCTGTCTATGAAAGTTGTACTAGCCACACCCGAACAATCAGAAAATGTTGGTGTGTCATATATATCACCAACAGGTACATTACAAGGAGCATATAAATTTGGCAGGTTAGAAGTACACAATGGTGCTAATTTATCTTCTACATTTACTTGTCCCCAACAAATAATTCCAGATGGAATTCCATTTGGTGTATATTGTATTTGAACATCATACGTTCCTAACGCTGAAACGATATTTGAATTTTGACCTACTACATTTACCGTATAATCATCAGGACTTGTACAAGGAGCAGCCAACACCATCTGTGGTGTAATTTGTACTTGACAAGAGGTTGGCATTGTAATATTCAAGTTATTATTACAAACCATAACTGGTTGAACACTAATGTTTTGAGTATCTGTAATAGTATTACCACCACAGTCTTGTGCTGACCAAGTTACATTATATGTTCCGACACCAACACCGGCAGGAATGGTTAATATATTTGGATTTAAAAGTGAATTAATAGTAAAACCTGAACCCGTATTATACGTCGTTCCGTCATAATCAAAAGTTCCAACTGGTAAAACAGTATTAACATCAAAAATTACATTTGAGATATCACAAGCAGCAGAAAAAGTGGGTAATGGTACTGTTATTGCTCCTGCCGTGCAAGTGGTAGATGGGTCTGAATCTGCCCCTATTACTATATTATCACCTGCTTCAACGGTACAACTAGAACAAGTTATGTTCAACGTCCATGCAGCCCAATCTTCTTGGCAAGAATTTCCATGATTTTGAGTTAGTACTTTTAAAAAGAAGATAGATGTTGTGTTACAGGTTTGATCGCTTGTATAAGTGAATTCCGAACATCTTTGAGTTCCAACTATCGAGGAAGTACTAGTAGCCGCCAATAACGGGGTATTAGGATTTGCAGCATCATATTCTGTCATATCACCCCAAGCATCCATTACAGGAAATACATCCGTATCATTAGAACAGGCTGTAAAAGTATAGGTATTTCCAGCATTCAAAAAGAATCCATATGTACCTCCACTTACTACTGCAAGATTAGTAGACGCTGTACAACCCGTGTTTAAATTAGAAAAAACACCATCTTCTTGTTGTTGTCCAGGCATTGGGTTTGCATCAACATAATCGAAAAAGGAATCTCCATCTGAATCTACAAGATTAATCGTCTCCGTTCCATCCAAAATTCCATCTGTATCTGCTGGATGGCGTGATTCGCAATGCGCCATATTTCCAGGTAAAAGCTGTGCTTTAGTAGAATTAAAAGTAAATAAAATGAATAAGACGAGACAGAGCTGCTGCCATCTTATTTTTGGGTAGGTGCGGCATAGCGCCCTAATAAACAAACGTTTTACGTGTGTCATAATGTTAATAAATTTATAGTGTTTCAAAAAATTAAAATTCAATCCTAGTCCATTAATAGCTACTTCTACTAATGGAAAATATTTATAGTATCAAAAGAAGCATTTCTTTTGACTTCAAACTTTTATTTATAATTGAGTATAGTTAGATAGGTATGTAACGCTATCTAGGTTTTGTTTTACCAATACATTCATCTTATTCATTAGTACAATAATAAGATGTAGTGCAATTAACATTGCAAATACGCTTTTATCTAAATGCACCTGCTTCAGATCATTGTATTGATAAACCATTATATTAGATAGAATGATTTTTTAATCATCTATCTTCTTAAAATTTGAGTAGTTGAAATACGTAACAAGTAGTATTGTACGTAACTAGATAGGTCTTAAAGTTCATTTAGTAAACAAAATAAAGGATTTAGGATTCCTTCTTTATTTACAATTCAAAGATGCAGTAACTTTTGATTGTATGTAAGTTTTTATTGATTTGTTCGTGACAAATATTTTTGATTTATATATAAAAATAAAAACATGTTATTTTATTTATATATGACCATCACTTATTAATATGTAATTTTTTACAAAGTGTTTTTTATTTTAATATGTTATATCTTGGATTTTTTATTGTGATTTTTTTACGGTGAGAAAAAATACGAAGTATTGTGTTTTTTTAGTGAAAAATAATCATTTTAAGTATGGAATAGAGATAATATTTGGCTAGATATACTTACAAAAAAAGTCCCTTCCTCATAATGATGTGGAAGAGACCATCC
>JAHDFQ010000175.1 GCA_020628085.1 Saprospiraceae bacterium | reverse complement strand
ACCAGATTGGCGAGTGATTTTAGAACGGCATATTAATTTTTATAATGCTTTAAATCAAAAAGAAAAAACCTTTTTTGAATATCGAGTTCAGGAGTTTTTGCTCAATCATCGAATTACAGGTATCAAGGTAGATATTGATATTACAGATAAGCTGTTAGTGGCGTCTAGTGCGGTTATTCCTATTTTTAAATTTCCAAAATGGCGATATAATAATCTATACGAAGTACTCCTCTACCCTGCTATGTTCAACGATCGGTTTGAGACAGAGGGTGGCGGACGAAATATTCTCGGCATGGTTGGAACAGGTTATATGCAAGGAAAAATGATCCTTTCAAAACCTGCGCTACATCATGGTTTTGATAATGATTCCGATAAACGAAACACAGCAGTACACGAATTTATTCATCTTATAGACATGTCTGACGGTGTGATTGATGGGATTCCGTCATTACTTTTAGATCAGCCAAATGTGATTCCTTGGTTGGAAATGATAGAATTAAAAATGGAAGAAATCTATGCCGAGAAATCAGACATTAATCCTTACGGTGGTAAAAATGTAGTTGAGTTTTTTGCGGTGGCAGGTGAATACTTCTTTGAACGCCCACAATTACTTGCCAAAAAGCATCCTGAATTATATGATGTCTTAGAAGAAATTTTTGACCACGATATGGAAAAACGAGATTTAGGACGTGAAAAAATGGAAATCGGACGCAATAGTCCCTGCCCTTGCAATAGCGGTGAAAAATTCAAATATTGTTGTGGAAAGGTTCACTTTTCATAAACAAGCATATTTTTCATTTTATTCTTTGTATCTCTGAGCCTCAGTGGCAAAATAGTATTAAATTTAGCGCATATAAAAATTAAAAAATACAATCCATGCAATCCATCCTTTCAAAATACGCTGATTTATTGGTGAACTACTGTGTTAGTATCCAGAAAGGCGATAAATTATATATCAAAAGTACGATTTTAGCAGAACCTCTGATTCGTGAAGTTTATCGGGCAGCCGTGCGTGCAGGGGCATATCAAGTAGAAATTGATTTAGATTTTGCAGGAAAAGATCGAATATTTTATGAAGAAGCCGACGAAGATCAATTAAAGCAAGTTTCACCTTTGTATAAACTAGCCATGGAGACGTTTGACACCTATATTTATATCCGTGCGCCATTCAATTTAAATGAAGGACGGAATATTGATGGCGCAAAAGCAAAAATACACAGTCAAGCAAAAGCCCCTATTTCTAAACGCTATTTCGAGCGAACAGGCACACTAGAAATGCGACGAAACCTATGTCAATATCCAACTCAAGCCGCTGCTCAAAATGCAGGTATGTCTTTAGAGGAATACCAAAATTTTATATTTACAGCTTGTAATTTATTCCATGATGATCCTAAACAAGCTTGGTTGGATGTTCGTAAAAAACAACAAAAAATAGTAGATGTACTTAACTCCAGAGAAACCGTAAAATATAAAGGTGAAGGAATAGATATTGAGTTTTCTACCAAAGGACGAACGTGGATCAATTCTGACGGACAAACCAATATGCCATCAGGTGAGGTGTATACTTCTCCCGTTGAGGACTCTGTTAATGGTGTCATTAATTTCTCTTTCCCTGGTATTTATATGGGTCATGAAGTTGAAAATGTTACGCTTTGGGTGAAAGATGGTTTTATTGAAAAATGGGAAGCCAAACGAGGTAAAGATTTCTTAGATCGAATATTTAAAATTGATGGAGCAAGGCGTTTTGGTGAAGCTGCCATTGGTACGAATTATAATATTCAACAAATTACCAAAAATATTCTTTTTGATGAAAAAATAGGTGGTAGTGTCCACATGGCTATCGGACAATCCTACAAACAATGCGGTGGCAAAAACGAATCTTCCATTCACTGGGATATGATTAGCAATATGCGCAACGGTGGTGAAATATTTGCCGATAACGAAAAAATTTATGAAAACGGGGCATTCTTATTTTAAACATTATGGAATTAACACCTGAAATCAAAAAATGTATCGACAAAAGTGTCCTATGCTGGCTAGCTACAGTTTCATCGGATGGCATGCCCAATGTTTCCCCTAAAGAAATATTCAATTATTACAATAACAGCACCATTATCGTAGCGAATATTGCCTCGCCTCAGACGGTCAAAAACATCCAACAAAATTCAAATGTCTGTATTAGTTTTATTGATATTCTAGTTCAAAAAGGATTTCAATTAAAAGGAACAGCTCAAATTATAGATAAAACAGATGCCGAATTTATCGATAAAGAAAACATCCTTTTGGAAATGACAGGAGGACATTTTCCATTCTCTACTATTACGACAATCACTATCGAAAAAATCAAACCGATCATTGCACCTCGATATTTATTGTTTCCGAATACCAGTGAACAAGATCAAATTGATAGTGCTCGAAAAGCCTATGGAATTTAAATCCGTTCATGTTGAATAAACAATCGTACATCAAAAATTTACTGGAACTCAACCTTGCGGTGCTTTTTATAAGTACATCAGGTGTTTTAGGAAGATATATCGATTTACCAGTTCCATTTATCATTTTCGCAAGGGCATTACTTGCTGGTTTTCTCCTGTTTTCTTATGCAAAGTATAAAGGATTAAATTTTACCATTGACTCAAAAGATAAGATAAGTCTATTGATTGGTGGAGCTTTTTTAGGCGCACATTGGATCACCTATTTTTATGCTTTAAAACTTTCAAATGTAGCTATCGCTTTAATTTCGCTGTATACATTTCCAGTCATAACCGCCATTCTCGAACCGATTATGCTTAAACAAAAAATACAGAAAGTTCATCTAATGCTAGGTTTAGTAGTTTTGATTGGTATTTATTTTATTGTTCCAGACTTCAATCTTGAAAATCGTTATTTTTATGGTATTTGTTTGGGGTTGCTATCGGCAGTGCTATATTCTTTGCGTAATATCATGCTCAAATCAAAAGTCAATAAGTACAATCAATCTATTGTGATGTTGTATCAATTGAGTGCGATTACTGTTTTATTACTCCCGACAACCATACTGTTCGATAATACTCAGCTAATAGATTATCTGCCAAGTCTATTTCTTTTGGCACTGTTGACAACTGCTATCGGTCATACCTTATTTGTGAGTAGTATTAAAAAATTTTCAATTACGTCGGCGAGTTTAATTAGTTCTTTGCAACCGATTTATGGAATTATCTTGGCATTTTTGATACTAGATGAAAAGCCACAAATAAATACTATCTTAGGTGGAGGACTTATTATTTCTTGTGTGATATTTGAAAGTATTCGAGTTAGTCAATTGAATCCAACTAAACACACCAACTAAAACACCAATATGTACAATCGTTCTAATTTAAAAAGAGAAACCCGATACGGCTTACCCACAGCCGACCAAATCCTATACAACCGTTTTTATGTGCTAGGATACTCCTACTACTTTCGACAGGCTAAATGGACGTTGGAAATTGTTGATCCTGATAAAACGGATGTTAGTCGTTTGGATAATTTTAGACCTGATTATCGAGTTCCAGAAGAGTTTAGAGCAGATTTAGAAGTATATGAAGGTTCTGGTTATGATCGTGGACACTTGGTATCAAGTGCTAATCAAAGAGAAATTAAAATTCAAAATAGTGAGACTTTCTTGTTGTCTAATATGGCACCTCAAAAACCAAAATTCAATAGAGGTATTTGGAAACAACTCGAAGAAGCTGTACGAATTTTAGATAGTTCAGAACGAGTCTTTGAAACTTACGTCATTTCTGGTCCCTTGTTCTTTTTTGATAAAGAGGTCGTAATGATCGGCGACGATGATGAAAAAATTGATGTATCGCTCCCCATTCCACATGCTTTTTTTAAATCCATTTTAGCAGAAAACAATACAGGCACTATTCATATGTGGTCGTTTATTATACCCAATGAAGCGACTGATCTTCCTATAAAAGATTTCCGTGTCAAAACATCAGAAGTAGAAAAAAAATCGGGTTTATTTCTTTGGGATACATTGGTGGGTACGAAAATGATGAGAGAGAAAAATAGGATTCGTAAAATGTGGAAATATTAATTCAGTTGTACAAATAATTTCAGAGACTTATCGTAGTATTAATAGTACAACTTCATATCTATAGCCTCTGTTTCCGTATCATAAATAAGTAAACCTTGATTCGATTCGTCCAATTGTCCTATTAATTCACCTTGAATATTCCATACAGCACTGCATCCGTTACTTAGAAAGTTGTCACAATATCCAACAGCATTCGACATGAGAATGGGTATTTTGAACTCTTCCGCAATAGCTGAAAAATGTAAGTAGGCTTTATCTATTCCTCTATCTGGTTTCGCAACACTAGCCATATAAATATCTGCTCCTTTTTCTTTTGCGTCTAAAAAATGAGAACGTTGCAGGGTTTCGTAGCAAATACCAAGCGCAACTTTTTTCCCTTTGATTTGTAAAATGGGCTGATTTTCACCACTTACAAAATATGGATATTCATCGGAATGAAGTAATTTTTTAGAATAAATGATACGAGTGAGATGGGGCTGAAAAATCAGCATACTTATACAAATTCCATTTGCTACTTTTATGGGCATTCCAATCCCGATAGTAATTTTATGTTTATCGGAAATACCTTGAAACGGATCAAATGTCCGATCATCACCATCTGTAGCCAATTCCGCTGCTAGTTCAGGTTCATAGTTGGTGATGGAGAGTTCTGGAAAAACGATCAAGTCTACCTTTGATTGAATAGCACGGTGAATCCAATTCAAATGGTTTTCAATATTTGACTGAACTTTTCCTTTTTTGGATACTATTTGTGCTACACAAATTTTCATTTAATAGAGTCTTTCAATTGTTATAAGTAAGGAGTGTCCATTAATTGAATAAATAATTTTGAGGGACTTTCTAAATTGATATTTAATCACCAGTAAAATGATCTAATCTTTTTCTGAAACGATCAAACTTTGTTACTTAGTCTAAATATTTTAAATCAATTTTTAGAAATTACTTCTTAAAATGTTTAAACCAAATTTTGTGAAAATTTGGAATTATATCATACTTTTATCTTTAAAATTAATTTGTTTTTATTACAAAAAAATAATAGAAATTGACCAATAAATTTTCTGATCTGATAGATCAAACCTATTATTTTCCACAAGAAGGCTTCGACATTGAAGATGGATATTTGACATTTCATGGAATCCCTTTGATTTATTTAATAAATAAATATGGAACACCATTAAAGTTGACCTATTTACCTAAAATAGGTGCTCAAATTAAACGAGCGAGAAACTTGTTTAATAGAACGATTAAGTCAAGTGGTTATAGAGGTAAATACCATTATTGCTACTGTACCAAGGCGAGCCATTTTAGCCATATTTTAAATGAGGTTTTGAAATATAATGTACAGTTAGAAACCTCGTCTTCTTTTGATATTGACCTGATTTGGAAGTTATACCAAAAAGGGAAAGTCCGAAAAGAAAAAATCATCATTCATAATGGCTTTAAAACGGATGAGTATGTATCAAAAATAGCAAGTTTAGTCCAAGAAGGCTTCAAAAATTCTATTCCTGTATTGGACAATAAAGAAGAGTTTGAACTTTATAAAAAGCACTTTACCAATGGTTGTAAAATTGGAATTCGAGTAGCTACCGAAGAAGAACCTAATTTTTCATTTTATACCTCAAGACTGGGTATTCGATACGCTGATATTATCCCTTTTTGTAAAAAGAATTTAAGAAACAACAAGCAATTCACCCTCAAGATGCTACATTTCTTTGTAGATACTGGTATCAAAGATTCGTTGTATTACTGGGGTGAACTCAAAAAAGCGGTACGCTTATACTGCCAACTCAAAAAAGAAATTCCCGAACTCAAAGCCATTAATATCGGCGGTGGTTTACCCATCCGAAATTCTTTGGAATTTGAATACGATTACAAAAAAATGATAAAGGAAATTGTCTTTCTCATTCAACAAGAATGTGAAGCAGAAGGCGTTCCTGAACCTGATCTTTTCACAGAATTTGGCAAGTATACAATTGGCGAAAGTGGTGCAACCATATTTTCCGTTTTAGCTCAAAAAAAGCAAAATGATCGAGAGTTATGGTATATGATTGATAATTCTTTGATGAGTACTGTACCTGATATTTGGGGAATTTCAGAGCGGTTTATCATGTTGCCTATCAATAAATGGAATAATGAATATACACAAGTCAATTTAGGTGGATTAACCTGTGACAATTCGGATTATTACAACGCAGAAGTACATGGTAGTCAGTTATTTTTACCTAAAATAAAACCTGATAGTAAGGAATCGCTGTATGTTGGTTTTTTCCATACAGGTGCGTATCAAGACGCTTTGAGTGGTTATGGTGGGATCAAACACTGTCTAATTCCATCACCCAAACATATTTTGATTGCTAAAGATGCACAAGGAAATTTAAAAGACACTTTATATAAACCAGAACAAGATGCCAAGACAATGATGGATATTTTGGGGTATTAAAGTGCTAATTATTAATAGCCTCCAGACTTCTAAAAATAAATCTCTTTTAACTATTCTTATATTCATGAGTTTATATAACTGGAACTTCTTTATTGAATAAAATATACTTATGGGATTTAAGTCATTTGTAGTAAAACCTGTTGCCAATAAAATTGCCCGAGATATTGCGTCTTGGTCAAAAAAAGCGGTAGAGTGTCAAGAACAGATTTTTCATGGTTTAGTACGAGATACAGAACAAACCGTTTTTGGGAAAGATCATCATTTTGATGAAATCGGAACTTATGAAGATTTTAAGAAAAATGTTCCAATCCGAGATTATGAAGGCTTACGTACATATATCGATCAAATAAAAGAAGGAAAATCAGATGTACTTTGGAAAGGAAAACCGAAGTATTTTGCTAAAACTTCTGGTACAACTTCTGGTGCAAAATATATTCCATTGACCAAAGAGAGCCTCCCCAATCATTTTGGTTCTGCCCGAAATGCTTTGTTTAATTATATGATACAAAGCGGAAACGGTGCATTTCTGGATGGTAAAATGATTTTTTTATCGGGTAGTCCCGAAATGGATGATACGAATGGTATTCCTACAGGACGATTATCTGGAATTGTCAATCATCAAGTGCCACAATGGTTGCGCACTAGTCAAATGCCATCTTATAAGACGAATTGTATTGAAGAATGGGAGGAAAAACTAGATCGGATAGTCGAAGAAACCAAGGATAAAGACATGCGGATGATTAGTGGGATTCCGCCTTGGGTACAGATGTATTACGAACGATTATTGGAACGAACAGGTAAATCCACCATTAAAGAAATTTTCCCAAATTTAAGTGTGTTTGTGTATGGTGGTGTGAATTATAAACCATACCAAGCGAAGTTGGAAGAATTGGTTGGTGAACAAATTGATACTATTGAAACCTATCCTGCTTCGGAAGGTTTTTTGGCGTTTCAAGATCAAGTCAATAATGAAGGATTATTACTAAATGCTAATTCTGGAATTTTCTTTGAATTTATTCCTGCAAATGAAATTTTTAACGAAAATCCCACTCGAATTTCGCTAAAAGACGTTGAAATAGGTGTCAATTATGCTATTATTATCAACAACAATGCTGGATTGTGGGGATATAATATTGGTGATACCGTTGAGTTTGTTTCTACTCATCCATATCGAATTTTAGTAACGGGACGTATCAAGCATTTTATTTCTGCTTTTGGTGAACATGTCATCAGCAAGGAAGTCAATGAAGCGTTGCGACAGACGGCAGAAGCTGAAAATGTACGTGTGGTGGAGTTTTCTGTTGCACCACAAGTCCATCCACAAAAAGGACAACTCCCCTATCATGAATGGTTTATTGAATTTGATACTGTTCCAGAAAATCTAGATCGTTTTGCTAAATTAGTAGATGATCGCATGGTCGAACAAAACTTATATTATAAAGATTTGATCGACGGAAATGTATTACAAACCTTAAAAATCACACCACTTCAAAAAGATGCGTTTCGGTCGTTTATGAAAAGTCGAGGAAAGCTAGGCGGACAGAATAAAGTACCTCGTTTGGCAAATGATCGAAAGATTGCGGAGGAATTGGAAAAATATAAAATATAGACTATGTAAAGTGATATTCCCGTTTTATTCAATTGTTAAAACATTCTTTAAACCAACCTTAATATTAGATTGATTAAGTATAGAAATTTCGCCTATTTTTCTCTCAAATCTATTAATGGAAACTGATCGAACCTGAAAACAATCTGCTGATGATATTTTTGATAAACCATTTTGGGCATTTGGGGTAAGTTTTACCATCCAAGATGCCTTTTCAAATTTTTCTTTCCAATCAGTTATCGGTACAATTATCTTAAGGGGTAGCTTTCCCAAAGCATCATCATTAACAATTACGGCAGGTCGTAATTTTTTCATTTCTGCACCAACAGTTGGACTGAGATTTATCATCTAGATTTCACCTTGCTTCATAAAAATCTTCTAAATCAAGTCCAGTAAAAATAGTAAGTTCTTCATCGCCTATATATTCAGAATAGAGTAACTCTGCTGCTGCTTTCATTTCATCTTTTTCACTCGCCCTTCGTATCAGGCTCATTGTTTTTTCAACAACATACAATCTCTTTGCCATCGGTAATCTTGCAATTTCTTCTAAAATTTGATTAGCCTGCATTTTTTTTAATTTTGGTAACAAATATCGCCTTTTTTAATGAAAGATTCATGTTAATTATGACAGTCAACTAGTAAGCTACCGCATATTCGGAATCAACTTCTTACCAGCAGCACCTTCTGCTACAGGGTTTGCCAAACGGCTAACGTGTTTACGGGTAAATTCTACGACCTTTAAGGGCTGATCCATCGCTAATGCATCGGCAGAACTCAATTCTTCCAGAGTTGTTGGCATTTCATTACTAGCAAGGACAGAATCAGTGTTAGTTTGCAGCGAAAAAGCGATTCCAATCGTTGCTAAAAGCAATAAAGCAGCAGCAATTGATAGAACTTGTCGAGTTGTCGAAGTACGTCGTCGTTGCTTGCGTTCATCCAATTTTGCTTCTAATCGTCGCCATGCTTCGCCCGAAGGACGTTCACTTAACTGTGATTCGCTTTCCCGAAATAAATCAAAGAGGTCTTTTTGATTTTTCATTATTTTTAAATTTTCTATTGCAGTTTATTTTGAGTTTGTTAGTTACACTCTGATATTGAAAACAAAATCTAACCAACTTCACCTAATTCGTTAGATTCAATTAAAGCTCTCATTCGTTTTTTAGCTAGAATCAATTGAGACTTTGAGGTGTTGATACTAATACCCAATTCTTCGGCAATTTCTCGATGTTTATATCCTTCCAACACATACATATTAAAAATCGTTCGGTAGCCTAATGGTAATTTATCTAACAAAACGAGTATATCTTTTGCTGCCAATTCATCTAAGATCGTTACTTCAGTTTTAATATCAATATTTGAAATTTCGACGGTTAATTTAAAGTTATGGCGTTTTCGTAAGAACATCAAACATTCATTGACGATAATTCGACGAATCCAACCTTCAAAACTACCTTTTCCATTAAAGGAATCTATTTTTGACATGACTTTAAACAAGCCTTCGATTAATACATCTTCGGCGTCTTCTTGATGACGTAAATACCGTTTACACACCCCAAACATTTTGGGTGCATACCGTTCGTACAGCAACTTTTGTGCTTTACGTTCTTGGCGTTTACAGGCTTTGATTAATTCTTCCTCGGTCACTTGATAGCTTTTTACAATTCTCATACGCACGAATTTTACATCATCAATATAACACTACAGATGTCATTTTGTATAAAAATGGTGTGTAAACTGAATCAAAAGCACAAAATTAAGGTGTAAAATAGGTTTTAGTACCAAAATACTTGTTTTTCGCAACTATTTCTATTGAAAATACATTATGCCATCTATATTTGCAATACTTGATTTTTTCGGAATTGTCCATTAAATGATTTTGACTTGCAAATACTACTTGTTTGCAATTTTGTCGGGCATCGAGCCCTCAAAATTGTCTTGGAGGTTTAAGGAGGTGAAATGTATATAGAATGCTGT
>JAHDFQ010000174.1 GCA_020628085.1 Saprospiraceae bacterium | reverse complement strand
GCAGCTTTTCAAGCGCAAATGACGAAGACAGAGGCGAAATTTGAGGGGTAGGGTTGAGGATTCATCAATTAGGAAAAAATATAAAAATCCCTTATCTTGGATACAATGGTAGTGAATAAAGAAATATTAAGTCAAACTAAGAAATCTGTGAGGGAGATTGAACCTCAATCAGATATCAAAATGTTTTAAAGGAAGGAATTAGTTTATAATATTATAAAACATGGGTCATAAACGAGTATGTTTAAATTGTTATAGAACTGAAAATATCATGGCGTATATTTATTCAGATCATACTGAAACTACCAAATGTCCACTTTGTTCTTCTGAAATGGTTTATGTAAATCATAGCTTTAGACCACCTAAAAAGACTGATTTAAAAAGATGGGCGGTTGTGAAATTCTTAATAAGTAAAGGATTCATTTTCCAACATATTTATCAGGAGGGTAAGTCAGACTATCATAAAGAGCTTTTTGATAATTATATACCGTATCCAAAAACAATGAAAGAGGCACAAGAGTTTGTTATTAAATACCAAAATCAAAGTATAAAAAACTAAATTCTCTTACCTAAAATATCGACAACGCCGTCTTCGTCGTCAATAACTCTAATGCTTTCATACCCAAATATGAATTACCTTTAGGATTGAGTGGTGGACTCCAAACCGCTACTGAATAATAATTGGGGTGAATAGCTGCAATACCGCCACCAACACCACTTTTGCCAGGTAAACCCACCTTGAAAGAAAATTCACCTGCTTCATCATAAAAACCACAGGTTTGCATAACAGCATTGAGACGTTTGATATTACTGTCTGTAAAATTATATTTTTCTTTGATTGCTTTTTTACCCTCAGTGGTGAAAATTAAAAAAGCCTCTGCTAAATCCGCACAAGACATTTCAATAGAACACAGTTGATTATACATGTCAAAGACTTCCTTCACATCATTATGGATATTTCCGAAAGATTTCATTAAATGTAGTAGGGATAAATTTCTGTAACCTGTTTTTCGCTCAGAACGAGCGACTTTAGGATTGGTATTAATGGTTGGATTGTTGGTCAGATCACGTAAAAATAAAAGGGTTTCCGTTAGTGGCGATGCATATCCGTCAAAAAGCATATCGCAAATCACTAATGCTCCAGAATTGATAAATGGATTTCGAGGGATACCACGTTCATATTCCAACTGTACTAAAGAATTAAATGGATTTCCTGACGGTTCTTTACCCACTCGATTCCAAATTTCACTACCTTGAATATGAAAAGCCAAAAGCACGGTAAATACTTTTGAAATACTCTGAATAGAGAATTTTTCTTCCGAATCTCCTACACCAAAGTTTTCTCCTTCCTTGGTAATTAAATGAATACCAAATTTTTCAGGATCGACTTTCGCTAACTCTGGGATATAATTAGCAATCTCTCCCGATTTAGGGATTGCTTTAATTTCAGTATGAATTTCATTTAAAACAGTTGTATAATCCATCTTTGTACAGTATTATATCCTAGTTTCAAGACTAGAAATATCAATTGATTCAATCAAAGATAGAATTATATATCAATTTTTTACCTAAACATTTGATGTTTGCGAACTAACGAAATGTAGGCGTGCTTTTTTTGTTGGAAAACATATTTACAAAAGATGAAATCAGAGAATTCCAAAATGAGTTTGATTGATTTGTAGTTGAATAGTTCTCTGTTGTCGGCTGAATGTGGTTGTAATTGTACGGAATATGTTGATTTCTACGAGTACTGAAACGTTTAATACCGTAACCTAAAATACTTACTAAAGCAGTAGAGTTGATGACTTTTTTTGCTAATCCATTACTAATTTGATTTTTAGTATCGGATAAAGAATTTTTCAATTCTTCTTCAATAATATCTAACTCTGCATGTAGTCTTTTTCTTTCTTCTTGTAAATCACTTATAGATTCGATCATGGTAAAAATATTAAAATAAGTATATAAATTAAATGGTTAGAGGTCGTGTGTTGAAAATCTAAATCTAATCCTCCAGGAAATTCTTTACAATAGCATTTAGTACTGGATTGGTGATTAAATTTCGTTTAAATACGAGAATGACAAAGGTAACAAGTAAGTAAAAACCCGTAACAGCTAAAAATCCTAGAGCATAAGATTCCCATAGCGCACCTAAAGAAAATGCAACCGTTACTGACAAGAACAGAACTAAAAAGGAAACTACTAGTGCAAGTGCCACTGTAGTAATTAGTGAAGAACCCACTTTTGCTGATTTTTCCGCTATATCCAATTTCAATAATCGTTTTTGTTTATCGATATACATTCGAGAATATTCAGTTACCATTCCCGTGTTTTCTAATATTTGGTCAACTTCTTTAATCATGGTATTACGTTTTAAAAAAGCCTCCTTTTCAAATACTCTTTATAAGTATCATCATAAAAGGAGGCATTTATTCATTTCTTTACAAATATTCAGTTACTGGATTAGGCTGTATAATTTTCTGTAGCATTTTCAACCTGATCCATCTTATTGTGTACCATTTCTTTTGCTGAGTCCACACTATTTTTGAATGTCTCATTCATTGGTTTAGTGTTGCTTTCGATTTTAGCTCTTACATCGTTTGCTGTTGATTTGGCTTTTGCAGCTACATCGTTTGCCCAAGTTTTAACAGAATCGGTTGCTACTTGTGTTCTTTCAGATAAGTTATTTACTTCTTGTTGAACTTTTGACGACCATTCATTTGATTTCTGGTTGATTTGTGCAGATACTTTTCTACGCATCTTCTTTCCTTCTTCAGTGCTTAAATAATATCCTGCTGCTGCACCTGCTAAAACTCCAAAACCTAATGCGAATAATGAACTATTTGAATCTCTTTTTGACATAATGTATGATGATTTTTTTATTAAATAATAGTTTAAACCAATTTGAAGTAATTTTAAATATGATATTAAAACCTTTAATAGATGTTTATAAAATTTTACTAATTAAATTTCTATAATTGGTTATAACAAATTGATTTATAATGAATTAAAATACATCAATTTGTATCTTCTTCATTTGTAACTATAACGGTTAGCACCTATTCGTGTTCAATTGAAAAAATAAAATTTAGTAAAAAAATCAAAAAATACGAAACTGAACATTGAGTAACCGATTTTGTTGTAGGTCAAACGAACATTAAATAATTACAAATGAAAATCCAAAAAGTAGCTTATTTGCTAATCACGTTAGTAATTCTAATATATATTTTAATCATTGGTAGATCTATTCTAATTCCTTTGACTTTCGGGATTTTCTTTACATTGATGATTGCACCCGTTTGTAATTTTTTAGAGGAAAAAGGATGGAATAATACGGCTGCTATTATAACAGTATTCTTTACAATTATTGTCATCCTTACGGGAGTGTCCATGTTGTTTGGAAGTCAATTAATTACGCTATCAAGCGATGTCTCCAACATAACAGACAAAATAGAAAGTGCCGCAGATGCTATTTTAAAATGGACTCAAAATACGATTGGTATTTCTAAAACAGAGGGTGAACAAATCGTTAACGATCAGATGGACACCATCATTAGTTCTCCTTTTGGATACATTCAGCAGGGTATTGCTTCTTCTACTACTGTTCTTGCTAATTCTTTCCTAGTTGTTATTATTACTTTTCTACTTTTATTGTACAGAAAACCTTTTCGTCAATTTATCATCATTCAATTTTCAAAAAAATCGAGAGAAGAAGGCGAAGCGATCACATCTAGTATTCAAGAAGTTGTACAAGAATATTTATACGGAATGTTACTTGTTATTCTAATTCTAGGTGTTTTGAATAGTCTAGGTTTGTGGATTATTGGTATAGAATATGCACTCTTTTGGGGATTTTTAGCGGCCATGCTTGCTATTATTCCCTATATTGGTACAGCACTTGGGGGTGTTTTACCCTTTTTATATGCTATTGCTACCACAGATACACTTTGGCAGCCTATAGCAGTAGTTGTTTTGTATGGGATAGTGCAACAGTTAGAAGGTAATTTTATTACGCCAAAAATAGTTGGGTCGAGTGTTGATTTGAATCCGTTATTCGCCATACTTGCACTCATATTGGGTGGAATGATTTGGGGCGTTGCAGGTTTAATACTATTTATTCCAATCTTCGCTATTATTAAAATATTCTTTTCTCATATAGAACCGCTCATGCCCGTTAGTGAAATCATGGGAAGCAATGTGTACGACGCAACCGCCAAACTCAAAAAATACGATAAAGAAAAATATAGAATGTCCAGAATTTTTGAATAAAAGAACCGTATTATTGTGGTGATTTACTCACTTTAAATAGTTTTTTATGAAAGCCATTGTTTGCGATTCTTACGGTTTGCCTTCCAATCTCAAATATATAGATGTTCCTACTCCAAATCCTAAAGCGGATGATGTATTGATCCAAATCAAGGCTTGCAGTATCAATTTCCCAGATACTCTAATCATCCAAGGACTATATCAGGTCAAGCCTGAATTACCGTTTTCTCCAGGTAGCGATGTTGCAGGAATCGTACAAGCTGTTGGCATAAATGTCAAGCACTACAAAGTAGGCGATGAAGTGGTAGCCATGGTGCCTTATGGTGGCCTAGCGGAACAAATTACCGTTCCTGCCAAATTGTGTATTCCCAAACCACCATCAATGGATATGGTCAAAGCCGCTTCTTTTTTAATGACTTATGGAACTTCCTATTATGCTTTAAAAAATCGAGCAAGGTTAAAAGAGGGTGATACTTTAGTCGTTTTGGGTGCTTCTGGTGGAGTAGGACTAACTGCCGTTGAATTAGGCAAATTGATGGGTGCAAGAGTCATTGCAGCAGCTTCCACAGCCGAAAAGCTTGCGCTTTGTCAAGAATATGGTGCTGATGAAATCATCAATTATAAAGAAGAAGATCTAAAAGTTCGAATTAAAGAATTGACCAATAAAAAAGGAGCAAATGTCATTTATGATCCTGTTGGTGGTGACTTTACTGAATCTGCACTTCGTGCCATCGCTTGGGAAGGTCGTTACTTAGTCATTGGGTTCGCAGCAGGTGACATTCCTCGTATTCCTCTCAATCTAACGTTGCTCAAAGGCTGTCAAATTGTTGGTGTCTTTTGGGGTGCATTTGCTATGGGTCAACCCAAAGAAAATATGGCTAATACTATGCAACTCATCCAATGGTTCAACGAGAAAAAACTCAATCCACATATTCATGCGACTTATAGTTTAAAAGACGCCCCAAAGGCATTGGAAGAGATGATGGATCGTCAAGTTAAAGGAAAAGTAGTGATTGAAATGACGTAAAATGTACAATAGCCTTTAAGCTGTTGCAATAGTTTAGTTAGTCATAAATACAGGGTGTAAAAAGTAACTTATAATTCATTGAGCGACTTGACAACCTAAAGGTTGTGATACGTATTTAATTAAACTTTCTACACACCGTAATACACGAAATAATTGAAAGATCTACTTCTAATAACGCCTCCCTTCACTCAACTGAATACACCGTATCCAGCCACGGCATATATTAAAGGTTTTTTGAATACAAAAGGTATTTCTGCCTTTCAAATGGATTTGGGAATAGAAGTAATTTTAGAACTTTTTTCTAGAAAAAGACTGGAACTTTTATTTGAATTTGCTAATGATAACACTACTGTTCAAACACCAAACACACAACGAATCTATGCTTTAAAAGCAGATTATCTAAGAACCATAGACGCAGTTATCTTATTTTTACAAGGAAAAAATCAAACTTTCGCTCGTCAAATTTGTAGCGAAAATATCTTGCCACAAGCCAGCCGTTTTGAGCAACTCGACGACATGGAATGGGCGTTCGGTTCAATGGGTATGCAGGATAAAGCGAAGCATTTAGCGACGTTGTATTTGGAAGATTTATCTGATTTTATAAAGGAATGTATTGATCCGCACTTTGGTTTTAGTCGCTATGCGGAACGCTTAGGCAGAAGCGCCAATAGTTTTGATGAATTGTATGAAGTTTTACAAGATGAACTGACCTATATTGACCAAATTACAATTCAAATATTAGAAGAACGGATCAAAACTGTTCAACCCAAACTGGTTTGTTTATCTGTCCCTTTTCCTGGAAATTTATACAGTGCTTTTCGCTGTGCCCAGTTTATAAAACAATATTTTCCAAATATAAAAATAGCGATGGGCGGTGGCTTTGCCAATACCGAATTACGTTCAGTAAGTGATGTCCGAGTATTTGAATTCTTCGATTATATCACGTTAGATGATGGCGAATTACCACTAGAATTAGTCGTTTCAAACGTCCTTGATCCGTCTCCAAATAACCCCAATCATAATTTCTATAAACGAACTTTCTTATTAGAAAATAACGAAGTTTTGTATAATAATTTCTCTTTACGAACAGATTATAAACAAGCCAACGTTGGTACACCAGATTACTCAGATTTATTACTGAACCAATATATTTCTGTTATTGAAATTGCTAATCCGATGCACAGTCTTTGGAGTGATGGACGTTGGAATAAACTCACCATGGCGCATGGCTGCTATTGGGGAAAATGCACGTTTTGCGATGTATCGCTTGACTATATTAAACTCTACGAACCTGTTACGGCGAAGTTATTAGTAGATCGGATGGAGGAATTAATCGAACAAACGGGCGAGCGAGGGTTTCATTTTGTGGATGAAGCAGCGCCGCCAGCATTGATGCGAGCCGTTGCTCTAGAAATATTGAAGCGAGATTTGACAGTGACATGGTGGACGAATATCCGTTTTGAAAAGAGTTTTACCCGTGATTTATGTACGCTTTTGAGTGCGTCGGGCTGCATTGCCGTTTCGGGTGGTTTAGAAGTTGCGTCAGACCGTTTGCTTGAATTAATACAAAAGGGTGTAACCGTCGAGCAAGTCGCTAGAGTCACCCGATATTTTACGGAAGCAGGTATTATGGTTCATGCTTATTTGATGTATGGTTATCCAACTCAAACGATTCAGGAAACGATTGATAGTTTAGAAATGGTACGCCAATTGTTTGAAGTAGGTGTTTTGCAGTCAGGTTTTTGGCATCAATTTGCATTGACAGCACACAGCCCCGTTGGTTTAAATCCATCTGATTATGGTATTATTCCAGATTTGAAAAAAATTACTTTTGCAAATAACGATGTGCAATTTCAAGATTCCACAGGTATTGACCACGATCAATTTAGTTATGGTTTAAAAAAATCATTATTCAATTTTATGCACGGAATAGGTTTTGATTTTGAACTGCAAGAATGGTTCGATTTCAACATTCCAAAAACGACGATTGCACCTGACTACATTGAAAATGCTTTGTGGAATGAGCCATATCAAGCTCTAAAACCAAATGTTAAAGTCGTTTGGTTAGGTACGCATCCAATTATATCTTCTTTTTCTAAAAATAAAAAAGGAAAGCAGCAATCAATGCTCAACATGACGTTTCACGATAAAGTAGGATCAATTGATATTGTTTTTCCTAAAAGTGAAGGGGAGTGGTTAGCTCAAAAATTAACGGAGTTGTCACCCCAACATGATAATCTATTTACAGTCATCCAACTCAAAAAAGAGTTTGAAAAAGACATAGGCGATTTTGAATTGTTTTGGTATTCAAAACCTATGGAAGCGTTACGAGAAAATGGATTATTAGTATTGTAAATGTTCATACGAAACTATACGCCCAGTACATTAATAAGCCTTGAATGGGTAAACGAATCAAGGTTGGAATAACCATTTTTTTCTTTTTCAATGCTTTTTGGAAATGATAAATATTGGCTGGAAAGACAACGATTAATAAAACAATGATTCCCCAAGCCGACCAAGACCGAGTTTGAGAAAATAATAATCCGATCCCTAACAAAATTTCTACCGCTCCAACGATCAAATTGACTGTTTCTGGTGCAGGCACCCATTTTGGAGTGATTTTTAAGAAAAATGGAGGATTTCTAAAATGACTTACTCCTGCGAATAAATACAATGCAGCCATAAAATACAACGAGATCAATTTAATCGTAGTCATTTAGCTATAGTTTTTGAGCGTTTTAAAATAGATATGAGCTGCTTGCATCACTCTAGGTGACATAATTAATGCAGCCGTCATCGTAGGAATTGCCATCAAAGCAAAAGCCCCATCAATTAAGTTTAGCATTGCACTTAATGAAGTTGTTGATCCCAAAATAATACTCGCAATATAAAAGTAATTATAATAGTGTTTTTTATCAGCACCTAGTAAAAAAGAGGTGCATTTTGAACCGTAATAAGCATACGAAAACAAGGATGACACACTAAACACGACAATACATAACAATAAAATGTATTGCCCGATACCAGGCATGGCATTTTCGAAAGCTCCTGCTGTTAGACTTACCCCGTTGCTTCCTGAGGTTTCCCAAATTCCTGTGACTAAGATTGCCAAAGCTGTTAATGTACACACAATTAATGTATCAATAGCCGGACCGAGCATAGCGACCAGTCCTTCTCGAATCGGTTCAGACGTTTGAGCTGCTCCGTGTGCCATAGGCGCAGTTCCAATTCCCGCTTCATTAGAAAACGCTCCACGTCGAATACCCAATAAAATTAGTCCACCAACCATCCCGCCAAACAAAGGATCACCGTTATAATGATTCGCCGAAAAGGCATCTGTAAATATCATTTTGAAGTATACTGGGACTTGGTCGATATGAATAAATAAAATCGCCATAACCGCTATAAAATACAAAACAACCATCGAAGGGACTAACTTGGCTGCCGTTTGACTAATTCGTTTTAGACCACCTAGAATTACAATTCCAGTAATAATAGATAGTATAATTCCGATAGTCAAATCTGTTTGAAACCCATAATTTAAATCATTTGGAATGAGTAAGATTTCTCGAATCGCTTGTGTGAGTTGATTCACATTAAAAACAGGTAACGCACCTATCAATCCAGCTAAACTAAAAAACACTGCAAGTGGCTTCCATTGCTGCCCTAAACCTTCCACAATAAAATACATGGGCCCGCCTTGTACAACACCATTTGAATCTTTACCACGATACATAATCGCTAATGTAGAGGTGAAAAACTTGGTAGACATTCCGATAATTCCACTTACCCAAATCCAAAAAATAGCACCTGGCCCACCCAATGTTATGGCCACGGCGACACCCGCTATATTGCCCATGCCGATGGTTGCAGAGAGTGCCGTAGTGAGTGCTTGAAAATGTGTAATTTCGCCAGGATCATCGGGATTATCATATTTTCCTATCAATACTTGTATAGCATGTCCGATATATTTGAACGGTAAAAAACCAGATCGAATCGTGAAAAAAATACCGCCTCCAACTAGTAAAATCAGTAGCGGAAAACCCCACACAAACGAAGCGAATTTCGCCATCCAAATATCAATTATTTCTAACATTTACTTTATTCTCGTGTTTTGTTTTAGAAATCTGTATCTTTCAAAGATCGCAAAATAAAAATAGGAAACTCGATTTGTCCGATAAAAAAAACAATAGAACTATTTTTGAAGAAAGCAATCTCCATTTTCATTTCAATGAAAACTGGCAGGTTCAAGCATTTGACAAAACCAAATATTATAAAGCTTTGAGTGGCAGAGGGTTTAAAGGTGTTGATTTTATTGGTATTCTAAATCAAAAAACACCTGTTTTGATAGAAGCGAAAAACTATGAGCGACGTTCTTTTAGCCCCAAAGCACCTGATATTAAGAATATTTTGGGTGACAATCCGAGATTAGTTACCCAGTTTATACATAAAATGGAGGATAGCTTGTATGTCGTACGAGTCATTGAAAAAGTACTATTACGAAAGTGGAGTTACCGTTTTGCATCATTTTGGGAAAGGCAATTTAGGTCAACCTATTTTTATACCAAGGAATGGTTGTTCTGGAAACTCCTTTTTGAATTGTTAGACCATGAAAGTACGACGGTACATTTTGTATTGTGGCTACGCACAGAATCTACGTATCCAGATTTAGATTTATCTCAAATCTTACAACTCAAACAAAATTTAAGAGCAAATATTCATACGCATTTTGATGATGTAAGGCATAAATTTTATATTGCAAATAGAGAGAATAATCCGTATATGGGGAGTTTGGAAGTGAAGGAAAATTTATCTTAGAAGATGAGATATATCGTTAGT
>JAHDFQ010000173.1 GCA_020628085.1 Saprospiraceae bacterium | reverse complement strand
AAACAAATAAGCACCTCTTTCCGCAATATAGCGAGTTGGAGGTGCTTATTTTACAAAATTTCAATTCAAAAGAGAATTGTTTTTATCTGTTTCGACCATATTGCTCGTGACTTGACACCCAATCAGATGAAGAAATAGCAGAAGCGAGGGATAGTTCACCTGCTAGCACCACACTTGCGACGATTTCAGTAAATTTACGAACCGTGCCTTTTCCATAACAACCCAATAATTCTAGACATTCTTTTTGAGTTGCCAAACTTGTTCCACCACCGTAAGTAGCTACGATAAGCGACGGAATAGTGATACTTATATATAAGTCACCATCGGCAGTTAATTCAGAATGTAATATTCCTGCGGAGGACTCTGATACATTGGCAACATCTTGACCTGTAGCGATAAACATAGCGGTAATTCCATTAGCGGAATGTAAACCATTGTTATTTGCACCTGAAAGAATCGCACCAACATTGGCAATTTGACCGTGATAGACCAGTTGCTCTGGTGTTACACGCATGGTTTCTTCTAGGACTTCTCTAGGAACAGTTGCTTCAGCTGTTACACGCTTACCACGTGTATGCATAACGTTAACTTGCGATGCTTTCTTATCTGTCGCAAGATTTGATTCTAAATAAAAATTGGTGATCTTGTAGGCTTTGTAATTATCCAAAATCCAGCTACAAGCGGCAAAAGTTGCCCGACCAACCATATTCTGTCCAGCAGCATCTCCAGTGGAGAAGTTGAAACGTAAATAGGCAAATTTGCTAGCCATATACGGATCAATATATTTGAGTTTACCAATACTCGTTGTTGCTTCTGCTTCCGATGCAATTTTTTCAAAATTATCTTGTACCCAGTGAATAAATTCTCTAGCCCCTTTAGCATTTTCAAAAACAAAAACAGGTGCCCGCTGCATGGCATCATCCTGAATAGTAACCGTTGCACCACCACTTAAATTAATTAATTTGATACCTCTATTATAGGAAGCTACAAGCGTTCCTTCTGCAGTGGCTAGTGGAATTAAAAACTCACCTTGTGCATGTTCACCATTCACTTTCATTGGCCCAGCAATACCAATTGGGACTTGTGCCACACCTATAAAATGTTCACAATTTCCGTCTACAATATGTGGATCGAAAGAATAGTGATTGACATGTTCTAATTTTTTACCAGTGTATTCTTCTAGGAATTTTTGACGAATTTTAATAATTTCATCATCATAATCATCTCCTTTAGCTCTAGGAATACGAACCACGTCAGCACCCTTATCTGTAATGGCACCATCTACTTTTAAAGATAATTTTCCGAAAGGTTTGGTACGAAACTTTACGACAATATTGTGCTTTCCGTTGGGAAGTTGATCTATGTCGCAACAAACATCAAACTCTTGTCGAAGTGGAAAATCAGTTGGTTCACCTCTGTTAATTTCTACAGGTGTTAATATATGACCATCGCCAAAATCTAGTGTGACTTTATCGAGCGGAACGGTTTGGTCTGCCAAGCTAACACTCTCAATTTCAATGATTTTGGCATCACTCAATCTATTTTTAATAGAAAACTTTACGCCACCATCAAAATTGCGAAGACTTCCAAAAGTATATAATTGTTTTAATATCAGACTAGGTACGAGCATAGGTTGAATACATTTTTATTTGACAAATAATTTAGATGATCTCAATATACATGTAATTTCAGAATAAAATCTATGAAAATTATATGCTTCTCAAAATATAAATCGGACAATATAGGTTGTTGTGTTATATAATGACATTTATTGACCGCAATAAAGATAAAAAAAATAGGGTTACGAGTGATAAACTCGTAACCCTATTTCAGGAATTAACCTTTTAGAAAACAGTTATGCTTATGCTTTTGCCTCTGCTGCTACTTTTTTTGCGGCTGTAGTTGCTTTTGTTGCTGCTTTCTTAGCCGTAGTTGCTGCTCTTTTCGCTGCTGTTGTTGCCTTTTTAACAGGTGTTTTAGTTGCTTCTAATTCTTTAGATAATAAGCCAACCTTGATTTCTAAAGATTTGATTCTTTTTTCTAAAGATTTGATCGCATCACCTGTTGGTAAGTTCAATTTAGCCAAAGCTACACCTACAACATTGCTTAATACTGCTTCAAATTCTTCTCTTTTTTCAGACATATCATCCTCTAAACCAGCTACCACTTTCTTACCATCTTCTGCAGAAATTTTTCCTTTCTCTACCATTTCTTCTACACCTTTGCGTAATGATGTAGCTGTGTTGTTTACTAGTCCGATACCTGTGTAAAATGCATTCTTAAATAAATCTTCCATTATATTGATTTTTGGATTTTAATTAATAAATAGTTTTAGAATTAATTGCAATGCAAAGATAACTGTTATTTTAATGAAAAAACAACTCGATTTTTAATTTTTAGATGAAATTTATTTTTTTAACGTTATAAATTAAATAATTTATTATTTTTTGGTATTTGTGGTTTATTTATAAAATAAATTAGTTTTTATTAAAATAATTATAAAATCAAGTTAATGTTAATTTAATTATTTTGAACCGAATTTTGTTTGTCTAAATAGAGCTGGGACTAAAGAGATAGTATGAAAAACTATTTATTAATAGAATTTTATAGTTAATGAATGTATAGTGGTATGAAAACTATGGAAAAGAAGCGATAGCCTAGGATATAATAAAAAATCCCCTTTATGTATGAGAGATTACATAAAAGGGAACATACTACTTGGAAATCTGGGTGACAAATAGAAAGTTTCCTTTTATATTTGTCGTCTTCCTTGGGTTGAAACTCTACATGTTAAATGGTATAGACTATATTGATGTAAAATGGTATAGACAAAATTGATGTTAATTTTTTAAAGTCGTTTTTGTATTCATAAATGATGGTTCTTGTCTAATCATGTTAACGCTGTAGATATTTGTTATATTAATTATTACACTATAAAGATAAAAACTTAAAAACTTAGTTTCTAAGAGAATCAAAATTCGGTAGTATTTGACTCATATATGGTATAATATCGTATAAATTTGGTAAACAGGACAATCATCATATTATTATTCATAATAGCTTTTGTAGCAAAAAGTACCATTTTTTGTATTGCTCAAAATCCACCACAGCCTTATTTTCAAAATTATTCTACCGAAGATGGACTACCTAGTCCCGAGGTCTATTGTATTTTTCAAGATAGTAAAGGTTATATTTGGATTGGCACCGACAATGGTGCTGCTCGTTTTGATGGATATAACTTTAAAAATTATTCTGCAAAAGATGGTTTAACTCAAAATGTTGTATTGGGTATTCACGAAGATAACAAAGAAAGGATTTGGCTGAGTACCATGAATGGAGAAATGTTCATTTTTGAAAATGATACTATTGTTCCATATCAGTATAACGATAGAATATTAAAATTTAAAAATGAATCTGATGAATATACATATAGCATTGCAAAACTAAAATATATTGACGAACAAGATAATTTGTACATTAATTTAACCAATTTTGGCTTTTTAATACTTGACAAAAATGGAAATGCAACTACTCAGCGAAAAACTTTTGAAAACCTCAATACTAGTCTTTTTATAAAAGTTGAACACCAGTTGTTTGGATGTCGAATATCAGCACAAAACCATAGTCTATATTGGGGACTTTTATTCAGTGAAAATGCAATATCCAAACCTATTGTTATAGATACCCTGGCAGGGGGGAGTACTATAAATTTAAATAATTTGGGGGTAGTGATAGATTCTTCTAAAAACGAGCATCTTTTTTTACTAAAAGGAAATGCATTATTGTTTCAAGATACCTCTCTACATTGGCGAAAAGATATATCAGACATAGATGTAAATGAAATCAGGCGTTTAAAAAATAATACACTAGTGACTTGTAACAATCGAGGGAAGGGAATTTATTTATTTGAAAATATAGCGGCATTTAAAAACTATCAGTTCCATCCATTTTTGCAAGGCACCACGGGTAATTGTTTATTTGAAGATCGTGAAGGAGGGTTATGGATAGGTACTAAAGAGGAAGGCGTTTATTACACACCAAATTTGGATTCGAGAGTATATAATGAAGTATTCGGTTTTCAAAAAGATAATATCAGTGCTTTGGCTACAAAGAATGATAGTATACTATTCGTCGGAGATGTACAAGGCGATATTCATATTTTAGATATTAAGAACGATATTATTTTAGAAACACTAAGCTCCAATTCTGCCAAAGGGGAATATAACTATGATCTAATTTATCAAGAAAATTTAAACACGTTATTTACAAGTAATGGAGCCTGGAAAGGAACATCCTATCAACCTCATCAACGTTCATATTTATCACAAGGCAGAAAACGTAGAGTAAGACTAAAGAAAATTATGTACGATGGTGCTCTACTACACGGAATTCATAGTGACTTTGTGTATAGCTGTGATCATGAAGCAGAAAATCCAATTTTCAATCTAGAGAAAAACGAAATTCGCAGAAAACTAAAGCCCTTTTCATTATACCAAAATCATGAATCTGATATTTTAATAGGTACAGAACAAGGAATATTTTATTACGGAGATACTACTTATTCAAGAGTCATAGAGAACCCACTTCTTCAAACACGCATAGAACACATAGATCAGCTTTCTGATAATACTTACGTATTTGCCACAAAAGGAAAAGGAGTTGTTTTATGGAAAGATACCATTCAAGCAATATATACTGAATCTGATAGATTAGCTTCGGATATGATAGAAAAAGTATGTGTTGTCAATGATACTATTTGGGTTGCTACATTAAATGGATTGAGCCGAATTGTTCGAGGGGCTAAAGAAGAAGTTCGAACCTTTAATATTTCTACAGGCTTACCTTCTAATGAAATTTATGATATAGAGTATAATAACGGTCAAATCTGGTTAGCTACAGCTAAAGGGTTAGTGCGATTTCAGGTAGTTTTTGAAAATAAGTTTTCACCTTCTCCTCATATAAGTCATATTGAGATCGGAGAAGAAGTATTCACATCAAACACCACGGCAACTGTTAATTATCAACAAAATAACATTAGAGTAGATTATGTGACGTTCAGTTATCGTCAACAAGGAAAAATACCATATCGATATCGACTTCACACTAAGGATAGATGGGTTGAAACTAGATCTACAACAGCTTTGTTTACAGATTTAAGACCCCGTCATTATGCGTTTGAAGTACAATCGCAAAATGAGGATGGATATTGGAGTGAAAGTTCCATATTTTCGTTTCATATTAAACCAGCTTGGTATGCAACTTGGTGGTTCATAGCATTTAGTGGCTTTTTGATTTCGAGTTTTATTTATTGGCGATTTCGAAGATTGAGGAAACAGGCAGCAGACAAACTGGCTCTTAAAGACCAAGAATTAGCCATGCAGGCACAAATTCGAGATTTGGAACGTTCGGCTTTGCAGGCACAAATGAATCCGCATTTTATATTCAACTGCTTAAATTCTATTCAGAATTTTATAATTGAAAATGACCAAAAGAATGCAGTCAAATATTTATCAAAATTTGCACATCTGACCCGTCAAATATTAAATTTGTCGATTGATGGAAAAGTGAACTTGGTACAGGAAATGCAGTTGCTAGAAAATTATCTGTCATTGGAAAAACTACGTTTTAAAAATAAGTTTGATTATCAAATAAATATAGCACCTCAGATCAATCAAGAAAAAATAGAAATACCCCCTTTGCTGGTACAACCTTTTATCGAAAATGCAATTATCCATGGAATGGGGCGTCGAGCAGCAGGAGGAAAAATTGAAGTTAATTTTAGTCAATCAAACAATGAATTACAAATTTCGGTTTTTGATAATGGACTAACAAGTTTTTTGAGTCTAGAGGAATCAACTTCTAAGCATAAGTTCAAATCTGTTGGTATAAGCATTACTAAAAAGCGATTAGCATTGCTTAATGAAGCTGACGAGGAAAATATGATTCAATTTGACGAAATTCGCAATGAAAACAATAAAAGAATTGGTACAAAAGTGAGTATTGTTATTAACATCTAAGATTAAATGAAATTTTAAAACTTCAATATATTACTTTAAATGTTAAAAAGCTGTAATAATGAGTTACAGAATCACAGCACATGTAAGTGTACTAAGCAAATCAAAAATGTATTAGATCAAAAAATGTTTATTATATTTATCATTTTACTAGAGTAAAATCCTAATTTTATCCATATGATTGAAATACAAAATACACTTTTTGTAAGATAGCTTTATTGGTTATTTCTAGTAAAATTGCCAGACGCTCTTGTAATTTTCTACAAGATAGGGCTATTGTACAATTATTATTTAATGAATAGAAATTCGGCAAGACTGAGCTAATATTTGGTACATTTTAGAATAAATACGGTTAAAAGGTTTTTAATAATCTTTGGTGCGATTGCTTTCCTTTTAGGGAACTTAAAAAAGCTTATTGCCCAAAACACTCCCCAGCCATATTTTCAAAATTATTCAACAGAAGAAGGTTTACCTAGTCCTGAAATACATTGTATTTTTCAAGATAGCAAAGGTTATATTTGGATTGGAACAGACAATGGTGTCGCTCGTTTTGACGGATATGAATTCAAAAATTACGCTGCAAAAGATGGACTAACCAAAAATGTTGTTTTTGGTATTCAAGAAGATAGTAAAGGACGAATTTGGTTAAGTACGATGAGTGGAGAGACATTCATTTTTGAGAACGAAACAATAAAACCGTACCAATACAACGAAGCAATTACGAAATATCGTGGTAAGTATTTTATTGCTAAATTAAAACACATAGATAAAGAGGATAATGCCTATTTTCAATTAGAAAAATATGGCATTCTAATCATTAGTAAAGATGGTAAACAGGAACTAATCGAACCTTATGACAGTCAAAAAAGAAATATTGTCTTTTATGGTGTTGATGATGTTATTATATCTTCCTACCGTTCACCCATCAAAACAAGTACCAATTCAGGCGAAATAAAAATAGTAGTAGCTCCTCTTTTTAAGTGTTCGTTGCAATTTATTGAGCGGAATAAAAAAGATATAATCCTAGAATCTAAAGAGATCAAAAATCGAGATAATTTTGGTACAGAGAAATGTGGTATCTATTTAAATCCCAAAAAAACAAAAAAGATTTATTATTTTTCTAATGAGTTGTGTTTTATTGAAAATGACACCATTAAATGGCAAATTCCATTTAATTTGAAAATAAATAGAATTGATTTTTTGAGTAATAATCATTTATTATTTTCAACAAAAGATAAACAAGGTTTAGTAGAATTTCAGAATATAGAAAATCTTAAAAAGAACATTTATAAGCAATATTTAGATGGTCATACTATTCATTATGTATATGAAGATAGAAACAATGGAATTTGGGTTGGGACGAAAGAAAAAGGAGTATATTATTGCGCAAATTTTAAAAATAGAGCTTATGAACAGATTGTAGGTAAAGATCAATTTATTAGCACCATATGCAAGAAAGATGAAAAAAATCTTTATTTGGGTTCTTCTGCAGGCGATATAATAGAATTAAATACCAAAACACATGAAATAAAAAATGTTTATTCTGATGATTTTTTGAAAGGTCAATATAATCATGTTCTAAAATATGATGAGTCTAGTGATATTGTTTGGACAAGTAACGGATATATCAAAGACCATCAGATAGGTTACTTATTCAGGGATAATTTTATTATTCCTAGAAAGCTAGAAGGCGTTAGAGATATTTTGTTAAGCCACTCTAGAAAGGAAGCTTATGTGGCCAATTCTGCCTGGATAGGTAAATATAATATGGAAACCATGAAATGGAAATATAATTCATGGGATTTATCCATACAAGACTTCCGCAAACCATTTACGCTTTATGAAGACCACAAAAATCAAATCCTCGTAGGACGTGAAGATGGAATATTTACATTAACAAATGATAATTTCATTCCTTTTATTGACGATCCTTTCCTTCAAACTCGAATAGAAGACATAGACCAACTTTCCAATCATATCTATATTTTAGGTACTAAAGGAAAAGGTGTTGTTTTATGGAAAGATACTATACAACAAACGTATACAGAAAACGATGGACTGGCATCAGATATGATTGAGAAAATTCATGTTGTAAACGATACTATTTGGGTAGCAACACTAAGTGGATTGAGTAGAATTGTACAAGGTGCAAATAAAGAAGTACGGACGTTTAATATATCAACGGGTTTGCCCTCTAATGAAATCTATGATATAGAATCGAATAATGGAAAAATCTGGTTAGCGACCGCTAAAGGACTCGTAAAATTTCAAGAAGTTCCCGAAAATAAATTTTCACTACCTCCTTATCTCAGTAGTATTCAAATCGGTGAAGCGTTTTTTAATTCAGATACCACAGCAAGTGTTAATTATCAGCAAAATAATATTAGAGTAGATTATGTGACGTTCAATTACAAGCAACAAGGTAGAATCCCATACCGATATCGACTACATTCAAATGATAAGTGGATTGAAACGAAATCTACAACTGCATTATTCACTGATCTGCGGCCAAATAATTATATGTTTGAGATACAGTCGCAAAATGAAGATGGGTATTGGAGTGAAAGTTCCGTATTTCCATTTTGTATCAAGCCAGCTTGGTATGCAACTTGGTGGTTCATGGGTTTGAGTATTGTAGTTGTTTCAGGTTTTATTTACTGGCGATTTAAGCGTCTAGCCAAACAGTCAGCAAAAGAACTGGCTCTTCAGAAAGAGAAATTAAAGTTGATGGATCAAGAAGTGACTTTGCAGGCACAAATTCGAGATTTAGAACGTTCGGCTTTGCAGGCTCAAATGAATCCACATTTTATATTCAACTGTCTGAATTCTATTCAGAATTTTATAATTGAAAATGACCAAAAGAATGCAGTCAAATACTTAGCAAAATTTGCACATCTGACCCGTCAGATATTAAATTTGTCGATTGATGGAAAAGTGAATTTAGTACAGGAAATTCAGTTGCTAGAAAATTATCTGTCATTGGAAAAACTACGGTTTAAAAATAAATTTGATTATCAAATAAAGATAGAACCTCAGATTAATCAAGAAGAAATAGAAATTCCTCCTTTGTTGGTACAACCTTTTATCGAAAATGCGATCATTCATGGTATGGGTAGCCGAGCAGTAGGAGGTAGGATTGAAGTCGATTTTACTCAATCGGATGATTTTTTACGGATTTCAGTGTTTGATAATGGATTGGAGAGTGTTCATCATCTCAAAGAAATAGAATCGAAACATAAATTCAAATCTGTAGGTATGAATATTACCAAAAAACGATTGGCACTATTGAACGAAGCTGATGAAAATGATATGATTCAGTTTGAAGAAATCCGAGATGAAAATAAAAATAGAGTTGGAACAAAAGTGAGTATTGCCATTAAAATTTAAAACAGCTACTAAGGTCATAATTAAAACTAGAAAATACTAACCGCAAAAACGAACTATTACTACTATGCTAACAGCTTTAATTATTGATGATGAGCTAGATGCTCGGAGTGCTTTAAGGGGATTAATAAATATGTTTTGTGAAAATGTCAGCGTGATTGGGCAGGCAGACAATATTCACACAGGAATTCAGCTGATTAATGAGTTGAAACCGCAAATCCTATTTTTGGATGTTGAGATCGGAAATGAGACAGGTTTTGATTTATTAGAACAGTTAGAACACCGAACGTTTAAACTTATTTTTACAACGGGACATAGTAAATTTGCACATCAAGCCTTTCGTGTACATGCCAATAATTATTTATTAAAACCTATTGATCCAGACCTACTAGTCGAAGCAATTGAACAGATCAGAAAAGAAAATAATCCAAATCTACTTTTTTCAAAACAACTCAATACACTACTCCAACAGAACCAAGAAAAAAAGGAAGAACGGTTATCTATTTCCACAAATGAAGGCATGTATTTCATTCCGATGGAGGAAATTGTTCGCTTGGAAGGCGATGGAAACTTCACAACGATCTATTTACATAATCAACAAAAAGTAAATAGTGCTAAAAACCTGAAGTTTTATGCCAAGAAACTGAGTAGTAACTTTATTAAAGTACACCAATCACATATCATCAATATCAAATTTGCAAGACAGTTTTCGAGTGAAGATGGCTTCTGGGTGATTACTAATGGAGGAGATAAAGTTCCTGTCTCTCGCCGTAAAAAAGATAACTTGCTTAATGCT
>JAHDFQ010000172.1 GCA_020628085.1 Saprospiraceae bacterium | reverse complement strand
ATTCAGATAATACATACACTTAAAATAGCTTTTTGTAAAACATAATTATAAATAGCGTCCTGCTTAGCAAATATTAATTTGCACGACACCTGATTTTTTAATACATTTACTTTGTGTAACTATAACACGATTAAATTTATTATAATACTTTCTATACTCTTTTTCAATTATCAAATGTTGACGGTATACATTTATTTTTATACGTGATTCATGTCAGTGATGATTGGAGCAGTTCTATTTGAAAATCAGGTATATGCATAAAAACGTTTACATCCTTTTTATACTTTTAATGAGTTTTTTTTCGCTTCATGCCCAGATCGAAATAACTGGAACGGTTACAGACGCAACGACGGGAGAAGCACTTATTGGTGTAAATATCATCGTAGTTGATGGTAAAACAGGTACGACAACTGATATTGATGGCACATACACTTTGAATGTAAAGCGAAAGGCAGAAGCATTGCAGTTTTCTTATACAGGATATACTTCAAAAGTAGTCAGTATTGATGATCGTGAAGTGATTGATATAACCCTAAGTTCAGGGGAATTGTTAGACGAGGTCGTCGTCGTCGGTTATGGCAGTCAATCTAAAGCAAAATTGACTTCCGCTGTATCAACGATAGAAGCCAAAGAGTTAACCAAAATGCCAATTGCTAGTGTGAGTAATGGTTTGGAAGGATTGGCTGCAGGACTTTTTGTTCGACAAGGTAGTGGAGAACCTGGGTTTAGTGGTTCATCTTTTGAGGTGCGTAATTTTGGAAATGCCTTGGTTATTATTGACGGCTCACCAGGAAATATTGATGATCTTGATCCAAATGAGATCGAAAATATTTCTGTTTTAAAGGATGCTGCCGCTGCGTCGGTGTATGGGGTTCAAGGTGGAAATGGAGTGTTGCTGGTTACTACTAAAAAGGGTTTTATAGGAAAACCAGAACTAAATTATAGTAATCAATTTACCAATACAGCCTTTACGACTTATCCAGAATTTCTAAATTCGGTGCAACGAGCAACCGTACTCAATGAAGGATTAACTAATGATGGACAATTACCTTTTTATTCAGAAGAAGAAATAGAATTATTCCGTTCTGGAGCCGATCCACTCAATTATCCTAACGAAGATTGGAGGGATTTGATCTTTAAAGAATGGGGCTTTCAGCAACGCCATAATTTGAATTTAACAGGTGGAAATGAAAAAATGAAATATTTCGTATCTACTGGTTTTATTGACCAAGGTTCTAATTATACAGATGATGTGTTGAGTTTTCAACAATATAATTTGCGTGGAAATATCAATGCCGATGTAACAGATTTCTTAAATTTGGATATGAAAATAGCAGGTCGTCGACGGATCAACGAAGCACCTGCTTATTCTGCTTTTAATATTTTTAGAGAATTGAGTCGTGCCTTACCAACTGATATTGCTTATTATCCTGATGGCACACCAGCTCGCCCAAGTTTCAGTCCAAACCACATTGTTGAGGGTATCCGAGACTTTAATGCTGGATATTATCGTGCAAGAAATAATAATGTAGATGCCAAGTTATCGTTAGAATGGGATGCCGAACAAATAGGAATCCGAGGGTTAAAACTTAAATCCTATGGTTCTTTGATTCACAATACTTTTTATAATAAATCTTGGAATAAAAGTTATGAGTTATATACTTTAAATCGTTTCACTGGTGAATACGACGAGTTTATAGCTAGTCCAGAAGGTTCATTTAGTGAAACCGTACTCACTCAATCAGTCAATTATAGCAACCATTATGTATTGCAAGAATCTATCAATTATGATCGTGCTTTTGGAGATCATAGCGTGACGGGATTGTTGCTTGGAGAAATGCAACGTGTTCAAGGAGAAAATTTTCTTGGACGACGACAAGATTTTCAATCGGATTTAATAGACCAGTTATTTGCGGGTTCTAATGAAAATAAGGATGCCAATGGTGGTGAATTTCGTGAAAATCGTCTAGGCTTAGTTGGTCGTGTCAGCTACGATTATAAAGCAAAATATTTATTAGAAACGTCTTTCAGATACGATGGTTCTTCTCGCTTTGCACCTGGTAACCGATGGGGCTTTTTCCCTTCTGTTTCAGCAGGTTGGCGTATTTCAGATGAATCGTTCTTTGAACCAATCAAAAGCGTCATTCCAAACTTAAAGTTCCGAGGATCTATAGGTACAGCTGGTAATGATGGAACAAGTTCTTACCAATGGTTATCTGGTTTTGTGTATGACCTGTTTTTTGCAATTAACGAAACAGCTATTCCAACAATCAATAATACTGCTTTGCCCAATCGAGATTTGACATGGGAAACCATCACGACCTATGATCTTGGGTTTGATATGGAATTATTGAATAAAGATTTGACACTTTCATTTGATTATTTTAAACGATATAAAGATGGTGTTTTAGCATTTGCTTCTGGTAGCGTACCAAGTACTTTAGGAGTCGGTTTAGCAGCCCAGAACTTTCATGAATATTCTAATGAAGGATTTGAAGTATCTGCTGCTTATGATAAGTCTATCAATGAAAATTGGAAAGTTGGTGCAGTAGCAAACTTTTCCTATTCCAGAGAAACAGCCGAGTTTATTGATGAAGCTGTCATCATGGACGAATTTATGCGTGAAAATTTAACAATCACAGGCGGATTTACGGGTTTAAGACGGGGTTACATTTCAGATGGGTTATTTCAAACAGCCGAGGAAGTTGCTGAAAGTCCTATTCAAGACAACAATGGAAACACAACGCTTCAACCAGGTGATGTCAGATATGTTGACTTAAATAACGATGGTGTTATCAATGTACAAGATCAAAAAGTATTCGGAAATGGTGATCGTCCTGCGTATAACTTTTCTTTAAATTTATCGACTTCTTTTAAGAATTTCGATCTGTCAATTTTGTTGACAGGTGCAGCAGGTTACGACATTTATATTGATGGTGAAGCACAAAGCCCACTCCGAAACGGATTTAACGGATACACTTATCAACTAGATTATTGGACAACCGAAAATACAGATGCTCGTTTCCCTAGAATTTCAGATGGCGGTTTTAATGATAATAATTATCGTTATTCCGATTTTTGGAAGCGTAATGCAAACCATCTTCGATTCAGAAATATCAATCTAAGTTACACGTTACCAAAATTTGGTGACAAAGAAAACGGATTTAAAGAGATTAGAGTATTTGCAACTGGTAACAACTTATTTGTTCTTAAAACCTACAAAGAAGAATTTGATCCACAAATGCAATCTTCTACAGGTTGGTACTATCCACAACTCAAGTCCTTTACCTTTGGTATTAATCTAACATTGTAAAAATTGTTACTCAATTTTTGGTTAATCAGTTATTAGTGAATTAGTTGACAGGTTTTAATTCACTCATTGTTACAAGTCAACTAATAACTAATTAACCAATAACTAATTACAGTAAAAAAATGAATAAAATATACATACTTACAATCTTGTTATTTACCATCACTTCTTGTCAAGAAGACTTCCTCAACGAACCACCCTTAGATCGTATTACCGAAAGCGATGTTTGGAGTGATCGAGACCTTATGGATACCTACCTTTTCAAAATTTATGATGAAATGCCGTGGGACTATCTCAAAGACTTTGGTGGCGGTGCAGGTTGGGGTGCGCATCGAGATGCTTTGTCAGATCTTGCCATGAGTACCTATTCTTGGACACCAGCAAATAATACCATTCGACCAGGAAATTGGGGAACAGCAACCAATTATTGGCCGTTGGATTGGTGGGGATATTTTAATATTTGGAAAATTAACTATTCGATTGAAAATATTGAGCAATTAGGAGAAGATGTATTGACCGAAGAAGAACGAGACAATCGTTTAGGAGAATTATATTTTATGCGAGCGTACTGTTATTTTGCAATGGCAAAACGGTATGGTGGCGTTCCCATTATTTTAGAGGCACAAAATCCTGATATTACACCAGAAGATGAATTATTTCCAACTCGAAATAGTGAACAAGAAGTATACGATCAAGTGATAGAAGACACACAAAGAGCTTTTGATTTGCTACCAGATAGATGGACGGCACAAAAAGGACGAGCAGGTAAATGGGCGGCTAAAGCCTTGGAATCACGTGCAGCTTTATATGCTGGAAGTATCGCAAAATATGGAACTGTGCAACTAGATGGTTTGTTGGGCATTTCATCAGATATGGCTAATTCGTATTATCAAACCTCTTTGGAGGCATCCGATTTAATAATAGATGCAGGTGGATTTACATTGTTTAATAATTATGCAGATCCATCTGAAAATTACGCTCGATTATTTTTGGACGAGACGGAGGACGAGACCATTTTTATGAAAATTTGGTTACCTTTTGAAAAGGGACATTCTTACGATTTAAGAAATACGCCTTATAGTTACCGTGTAGATTGGGGGTCGAGTATGTCGCCGTCAAAACAACTGATGGATAGTTATGAAATGGTCGCGACAGGTTTGTTGCCTTTTGAAGGAAGTGGTACGGGATATGATCCTGAAAATCCATTTGAAGGACGTGATCCTCGGTTCAAAGGAACATTATTGACCAACAACGATCTATTTCAAGGTTCAGGTATCGAAACATGGTACGGAACAGAACGCAACGGGGTCATAGATACGGGAGCGGATACTGGAATCGGTAAAGATGGAATGGGGGTTCATCCAGATGCTACAAAAACAGGGGCGTATGTTCGTAAATACCTTGCCGATGGTTCAAATCCATTACTGATTCAAGAGTTTTATTCTGGTCAAGATTGTATCCTATTTCGCTTAGGCGAAATCTATTTAAATGCCGCAGAAGCTGCTGTTGAAATGGGGATGGATGGATTGGCGCAAAATTATATTGAACCGATTCGAGTTCGTGCAGGTTTAACTCAAAACGTTCGATTGGAATCTTATTCTGGTATTGCACTTAGAAATAGAATCAGAAATGAACGAAAAATAGAAATGGCATTCGAAGATCAACGCTATTGGGATGTTCGTCGCTGGCGTATTGCCGAAGAAGCCCTTAGTGTCCAAATTAAAGGCATTCGTTCTTTGCGTCATATCGACAATCTTGGGGAAGAAACATTCAGCTACGAAATCATCAATGCTGAAAGTCAGCCCATGCGTTTCGATCAACGCCATTACTATTTACCCATCGGACAAGACCGAGTCAACAACAACCCTAAACTGATCGAAAATCCAGGGTATTAAAATCGTAAAATAGGCTTTAGCCTGTAACGTCGCTTTAAGAAATGATATAGTTTTAAATGAAAATCCACCAAAATGAAAAATATAAAATATTCATTCCATTTTTTAATCTTCTTTATGCTATTTACTTTAGCAGCTTGTAACAGCAGCGAAGAAGAAAATATAATTCCAGCACCAAGTATAGACAACGCAATTTTTAGCTATACAACTAACCCTGAAAACCCAAACGAAATCACATTCACAGCAGATCCAAGTGTAGAAACATGGTTCACGCATTGGGATTTTGGGGACAATACCTCAGCAGAAGGAATGACCGCAGAAAAAATATTTTACCAAAAAGGAGACTACGAAGTTCGTTTCAAAATCTTCACAAAAGGAGGAACGGCGGAAACCACTCAAACCATTACGATTGAAAATGATATTGTGGAACCCAATTTAGTTTTAGACGGAGGATTTGATATTGGTCAGGCATGGGGGCAATTACCTATTTCAGATGGAGTTTCAGTCAGTTTCCAGAATGGTACAGCAATTTGGTCTGGTGGAGGTTGGGGACATTTTGGATTATTTCAACCGATGGATATTGAAGCAAATACCACCTATCAAATTCAAATGGATGTAGCAGGTGGGGGTGCATCCGATTGTTGGTTTGAAGTGTATGTCGGAAAAACCGTACCCCAAGCAGGTGTTGACTATACGGACGGAGGAATGCGTCTTGGATTGAGTACTTGGGATGGTTGTGGCGTTGAGCCTTACAATGGTGCATTAACCCAATTATCATGTAGTAACGGTGCCAGTGACGGAACATTTGAATTTCCAGAGTCAGGTAGAGTATATCTCGTTATTCGAAGCGGTGGTGGCTATCTTGGAGATAATGGAATCACTGTTGATAATGTCAAAGTTAGAGAACCGTAATAAAAACATATAGTAGCTTTTATTCAAAAACGCAGAAAAATTATAAAACATTACATTATGAAAAATATATTTTTACCCTTTTTAACATTATTGATTACTTGCAATTTAGCAAATGCACAATTTAATATTACGTTTGAATTAAACACCGAAACTATTGCCGAAATTGATCCTTCGGGAATTTATATCGCTGGCGGAAATGGATTTGGTAGCCCTGGAGATAATCAATTAACAGATTCAGATGGAGACGGCATTTACACCATCACTTTACAGCGTGAAGAAGGTTTTTCCAGCCACTATACTTTTTTAAATGGGAATTGTCCTGATTATACTTGTAAAGAAAATTTAACGGGTTTACCATGTGGTGACCCAGGTAATTTTAATGACCGTTTTTTATCCCCTGTGATGGAAGATCGGACGATCAAAGCCTGTTTTGGAACGTGTGATGATGATGGAAGTTGTACGATTGTTACGGACTCCATTGACATTACGTTTGAGTTAAATACAGCAAATATTGAAGTAGATCCAAACGGTATTTTTATCGCTGGTGGTGGTAATTTTGGAAACCCTGGCGACAATCCAATGATTGATCCTGATGGAGATGGTATTTATACCTTTACAACAAGACGTTTATCTGGTTTTGCAAGTTACTATACTTTTACCAATGGAATTTGTCCTGATTTTACTTGTAAAGAAGATTTGGCAGGTTTACCATGTGGTGATCCGCTAAACTTTAACGATCGCTTTTTACCTTTAACGACTGCAGATACGACCATTAAAGCTTGTTTTGGAAATTGTAATGATACGGGTGGATGTGAAGAAGTAACCGAATTTGTAGATATTACTTTTGAACTAAATACTGTAAATATAGAAGTGGATGCTGGAGGAATATTCCTGGCAGGAGGTGGAAGTTTTGGCTTCCCCGGTGATAATCCAATGATTGATCCCGAAGGTGACGGTATTTACACCATAACCGTTACAAGACCAGTTGGTTTTTCTAGTTTTTATACGTTTACAAATGGAAATTGTCCAGATTTTACCTGTAAAGAAGACTTGGAAGGTTTGCCTTGCGCTAATCCGAATGCGTTTAATGATCGCTTTTTACCAGCAACGATGACCAATACGACGATTCAAGCCTGTTTTGGAACGTGTGATGACGATGGATCATGTTCTCCAACCAGTGTCAATGGTATTGAAATAGATCAAAACCTATTTACAATTCAACCAACTATAGTAACCAATTTGTTGAATATTAATTTTAATGAAAATGATAATCCAATAGAAAAAGAAATCACTATTGTCAATGCAATTGGTGAAACAATGTATACTACAAGCCTTCAAAATCAATTGAACTATCAGCTAGAAACTAACCAATTCAGTAATGGAATTTACTTTATCAATGTACAATCCGAAGGAAAGATGTTGACTAAGAAATTTATTGTACAGAAGTAAGGAATTGTCTTGTGAAATGTTGACTCAAGTCATCATTTCACTAATGTAAGGGATATAAATATAATGTCTATGAACACCAATAAAATCATCTTAGTACTTGTAGGTTTTATTTTACTATTAACGCTCCAAACGAACGCTCAACACTTCCTTTCAACAAAAGGAAAAGCGATTGTTAACGAAAATCAAGACACGATTTTATTACGTGGAATGGGTTTAGGTGGTTGGATGTTACAAGAGGGTTATATGCTCCAAACGGCTGGTTTTGCCAATACCCAAACTAAAATAAGAGCTAAAATCCAAGAATTAATTGGCGAAGTCGATACGGAATTATTCTACGACGCATGGCTTGCTAATCATTGCCGAAAATCTGATATTGATTCCTTAAAATCGTGGGGTTTTAATTCTGTTCGATTACCGATGCACTACAATTTATTTACGCTGCCGATCGAAGATGAACCTGTAGTAGGAGAACAAACTTGGTTAGAGAAAGGCTTCGTGTTAACCGACAGTTTGATTTCTTGGTGTCGTCAAAATGAAATGTATGTGGTTTTGGATATGCACGCAGCACCAGGAGGACAAGGTTATGATGAAGGCATTTCTGACTACGATCCCAATAAACCTTCACTTTGGGAAAGTCCCGCCAACCGTACTAAAATGGTAGCACTTTGGCGACGTTTAGCAGAGCGATATGCCGATGAACAGTGGGTGGCAGGATACGATTTACTCAATGAACCCAATTGGGATTTGCCAGGCGGCGTAGCTTTAAGAAATCTATATATAGATGCAACTAACGCCATTCGTGAAGTCGATCCCAATCATATTATTTTTATTGAAGGAAATTGGTTTGCCAATGATTTTACAGGCTTGACACCACCTTGGGATGACCAATTGGTGTATTCTCCACATAAATACTGGTCAATCAACGACAAAGCATCTATGCAATTTGCTACAGACATTCGTGATACCTATAATGTCCCTTTATATTTAGGTGAAACGGGAGAAAATTCAAATGTCTGGTTTAGAGATGCTGTTCGTTTGTATGAAGATTTAGACATGGGTTGGGCATGGTGGCCTATGAAAAAAATTGAATCCATTTCAGGACCGTTGTCTATTATTAAGACACCAGAATATCAATCTTTATTGGATTATTGGAATGGTAACGGTAGTGATCCTTCGGCGGAGTTTGCCAAGGCAACCTTGATGCAACTCACGGAGGATTTGAAAACTGAAAATTGTGTCTATCAAAAAGATGTTATTGATGCGCTTTTCCGTCAAGTATATTCCGATGAAACGATTCCTTATAATCTTCAAAATATTCCAGGCATTTTATATGCAACAGACTATGACATGGGGGTGATTGGTGCAGCGTATTTTGATGAAGATGCTGCTAATTATCAGGTAAGTACAGGAGAATTTACAACTTGGAATCAAGGTTGGGCTTATCGAAATGATGGTGTAGATATTGAATTTTGTCAAGATGATACAAATACAAATGGTTTTAATGTTGGTTTTTTAAATACAGATGAATGGATGCAATATACCGTTGAGGTTGCTGAAAGTGGTGTATATGACATTCATGTTCGAGCAGCATCTGGCGGATCAGGTGGACGTTTGCATCTTGAAGCTAATAGTGCCGACATTACAGGAACTTCTTTTGTTCCACCGACAGGCGGCTGGCAAAATTGGGAAACGACAATCATTCCAAATGTCATCATTAATGAAAATGAAACTCAAATCAAGTTTTACGTCGATCAAGCAGGTTTTAATGTCAGTAGTTTTGAGTTTGTACCTTCCGAAACTACATCAGAAGAAATAACCACAGTATTTGTGGATGCTGTAACCGTTGATGAATACACCGTTCAAATGAATGCCAATAAATACATGGATATTCCAACGGTAACGACGATCAATGATTTTGAAATAACAGTTGACGGAACGGCTATTCCTATAACCGCAATGATGGTTGATACAGATAATCCGAGAATTATCCGTTTTGGAGTAGATGCTATTTTAAATTATGCGAACGAAATTCAAATATCTTATGTTGGAAATCAAATCCTTGCCGATGACGGAACAAATCTCAATACTTTTACCTTAGAAGATGTTCAAAATACCTTACCGTTTGTACATCAAATTCCGACCAAGATTGAAGCAGAATCCTTTACGTTTCAAACGGGTATTGATCTTGAACCAACAACCGATACTGGTGGCGGACAAAATATTGGCTATTTAGACGCAGGTGATTACCTTGATTATGAAGTCAACGTGACGATGGCAGGTATTTATGAAGTGTCCTACAGAACTGCGGCACAGTGGGGAACAGGACGCATCGAATTGCAATTTATCGATCAAAATGGCGCAATCAATACAGTTAACACACCAAGTTTTCCTTCTACGGGTAATTGGCAAAGTTGGACGACGACGACTCAGCAAGTTGACCTAGAAGCAGGGCGCTACACCATGCGAATTGTGGTCATTCAAGCACCTATCAATATGAATTGGATCGAATTCTCTTTATCTACGTCAATCAATAATCCTTTAGAAAGTGCTTTTACCAATATCAATATTTTCCCCAATCCAAGTGGTGGTATTTTCAATATTCAAGCACAATTACAGCAGCCACAAGCCGTTCACTTAGAAATCGTAAATCTAAACGGACAAATCATCCAAATGAAAAACTTGGACCGAGTTACTAGCATTCAAGAATCAATCGCATTAGAAAATGCTCCAAACGGCTTTTATTTCTTAGTGATACGCTTGGAAGATGGAAGCAGATTTAGTCGGAAATTGGTGAAAGTGGGGGAGTA
>JAHDFQ010000171.1 GCA_020628085.1 Saprospiraceae bacterium | reverse complement strand
GGGTTTCCACCATGTGCTCGCCTGCTGTACCCAATTGAGCCAAGTAGGGTCGATTTGTCCTTTCGTATGATATATAGCGGTAATACTATCCATGCTGCTTCAGAACAATTTCTACAAAATTGGCAAATTTCCAGCTAGGAAGATTCATAGGACGTACCAAAGCAGTGACAGGAAGCTGCGTGAACAATCGTTGTAAAAAAGCAAAATGAACGTCTTGTTTATTAAGTCCAGCGATAAAAGCTTGTTTGAATGCCTGTTCCTGTATAACAGCCATCTTGCGTGCCCCTTTTAGCATACGGCTAAAGACTCGTTCAGTAGGACGTTTACGAAGGACATAGAGTGAACCAACTGGCATATCTTCTTTTATCATCCATGCACTGACATCAAACTCCGTTTTGTCATCTTTGTAGGTGACGGGTTTGCCATTATTGAGCCAAGGAAGCGCATCTAGTTGCTCGATAGCATCGGCGCAAAGTCGAACTGTTGAGATCGCACTTTTGACATAAACTTGTTGGTGGTCGTCATTCCAATACAAAACACATTTATCATCACTAAATAATGGAAAACCTTTTGCATTAAGTTGGGCAGCGAGTGTCGATTTACCCATTCCTGAATGCCCACTAAATAATTGAACTTTACCTTGATGGACAACTGCAGAGGCGTGAATCGGAAAGAGGTTACGCTGTTGCAATAGGATGGTCATGACGGTACTATACAAGTGAGGCAACGCCTTTTCGATTGAACAGTTGGGTTCTAATTGAAAAAAAACTTCCCGTTTATTTTTAATCCAAAACTGACCAATTTCTTGTATCAATAATAGAACCTCGCCTTCGTGAAAGGCAATGGCATTTTGTTGAACATATCGTTGCAATCGCTTAATTTCAGATTGTATGTTTTTTTTGGTAAACGTAACATCTACTACTTCCTGTTGAGGAATACTTTGTAGATTATTCATCTGAAAATTAGATTTCAAACAAAGATCATATATATTATAGTAATAAGCCATTTATATTGGATACGTATTCTTATACTTTTAGTTGTTGATAGGTGAAAATATCGCTACGCTCACCACAGACATAAATGCCACCTACTTTTACCCACGCATGTCCTTCAATTTGACTAGATACGGTTCTAAAACCAATATACAATTGATGCGGTACTTTTTTATTTAGTAAAAAATGAATAGTTACCAAAGCAAGATTGTAGCATTTTGGACGCCAAAGAGCATAGTTTTGTGTAGTTTTTAAAGCTTCTGTCAATTGATGAAGATATACCTTATCTGCTTTTGATACAGCTATTAAATCGCTTGTAGGAGGATATGAAATATAATGTTGATAGAGTCGTTGATATGTTTTCTGATTACCTATACAAGCAATTCGAAGTGAATGGTAGAATACATTAAAGTATAAATTATAATTCATACTTCTTTTTTCTCAGATACACTAGCAATCAACCTATCTTTAAGCATACGCTCTAAAACCAACTGGGTTTGAGCTTCACAAGTTGCTCGTTCAACATCAAAAGTAGTTAATAAATATTTGATAATCGAAGCGTATGATTGAGGTGTTTCTAGTTTTGCCCAAATAACACCAGCCGAGGTATTCATGCCAATAAGCTGCCCTGTTGGTCGATGCATAAGCACCATTTCACCATCCACGGGAGTGGACATGAAATCTTTGTCATTACGTTGGAAAGTTTGTTGTGTGATAGAGTTCATGATTTATTATTATACACCGCAAATATCAGTATTCTTTTATATCCATGTACCAGCATGAATCATTTTTGTTACAACAAGAATAAAGAACTTTCATATAAAAAAGCAACTAAAATTCTGAAAGGTAGTATATATGTTTGCATATGACTTAAAAATATTCGATCTTTGAACCTATACAAATACAACTTTGTTTTTTAGCTTCCCTCAACCGATTTCTCAACTATCTGACAATAATTCAAATATCTAAAATATAAGGGTTCAATTCTAATTGAGCTAGCAATGAAAAGTATAGTATCATGAGCAAGAAATTACAATGGCAACAGCCTAATTACGCAGCACTTAGCCAGACTATCGTAAAGAGTGGAAGGAACTATTTTCCAAACTTAGAAGAAAATTCGAATGCTATAGCCGTCAACTCGATGAATAATGCAGGTATTTGTGCTAATATTGGTAATGCTGCCCTTAACTTCACCCCGAATGCTGCCGCTATCTGTAATGGTACGGCTACCGCTAATGCTGGCCCAGGTGTAGGCGGTTTCCAATATACGGCGGGGCCGATTAATACAGCTAATTGTGGAAACGTTGGCACAATAAACACTAGCTATGCCTATGATACTTGGAGTGATGACATCAATGACCCTAATGTCGATTTCAACTTTGATATTTCAGTGAACTTCTGTAGCCAGTAAGGCTAATGTGTAATTTACTAGTATTTTTAATTTTCACTATATTGACTGACCTAATCTCACATGAGCTAAAGATATGTGAGGTTTAGTTTCTGGCACGTTAATCTTTAGTACAAATGGCGTCTTTAGTGGATGAAAAATTGCTCGACCAACCCATAACGCCGTCGATACTTTTGTGTGCCTGGGCACGATTTTTTCTGGATGCTGCTTTCAAGCTACCTTCATATAACATTACTGATATAGATTGGAAGCTGTTTGCCCGACAGATGCAACAACATAAGTTAGAATCAGTTGTTTGGCATTCCATTAAACATCAACTCTCTTCTTTTCATCCATCCTTAATCACCCAACTTAAACAATATAAGCGGGTTCAGAATAAGCGTAAACTTCGGCTAGCCCAGGAGATTTGGCGTATTCAGCAAGCTTTTCGGAATGAACAAATTCCTATTATACCCTACAAAGGATTATGTTTAGCAGCACAAGTATATCCCTTTGTGCAACAAAGAGAGACAAATGATATTGATTTTGCCATTAATCGAAATCACATTGCTCGATCAGCCGAAATTATGCGTTCATTAGGATATGTAGAGTACAAAGAAAAAAGTAATTTTGTACACTTATCACGGTCTCGGTCTTACCATATTGATTACTCTTGGATGTTATATGATCAAGCAGGTCATGTCATTTGCAATGCTGAGATTCACTGGCAGCCTGCCAATAGTGCTTTGTATATTCCATTTGATTTTAGTACCATCTTACAGCATACAACTACTGTACAAGTGTTTAATTATCGAATAGAAACATTTGATATTGTTCATCAAACCTTGATCGCTATTGTACATCATGGTATTGTAGATACGTGGTCGCAGTTACGGCATTTAGTGGACTTTGCCTTGTTGTTACGAACTATGAAAATTGAAGAACTCAAACTATTGGAAGAACTATGCCGTCAGTATCACCTTTGGCAATGCTATCAACAAGGTTTATACTTGTTAGAAACTGTTTTACAACAACATACCCAATTTGTACAGTATACGTATAAAAACAATCTTTATCAAGAACAATTAGCACAAAAAGTAATTACTGCTAAGCTAGTTGGTCATTGGAAAAGTCGTCCTCAAAAATTATATTACTATTTAAGAATGAGAGATACGTGGAAGGATATATTTCGTTCAATAGTGCAGTTTTTAGTATTCGTAAAATTTGAGTTTCTCTATCAAATAAGGCAACGATTCCGAATTAATGTATAGTAAAGCTAGCTCAAAATTTCTATTCAATATATCTCATTTTTACCAAGTAGGAAGTTTACTCCTCCTTTTTGTTTCAATAGGAATGATGCCAATATTTTTTGGATCGTCTTTGAATGACTATTCTAAAGCAATGAACTTATCTGTATTATTAAGTGTGCTTTTGAGTATCAATTTTTTTCTAAAAGATCAACAACTTAAATTTTCTTTTTTAGATATTGCTTGGTGGGGACTGATTGCGCATCATTTTGTTTCAATGCAGTGGTCAACCAACCCGTATTTTGCACTGTATGGAGGTTGGTCTATGACTTTGGTTTATATCGCCTTTAAATTTTTTGAAGCGACAACATGGAGCAATAAGGGGAACGTTCTACGAGTTTATTTAAGTATATTGGTCGTACTACTTGTAGGTATCATATACTATATCGTATCATCTAGAAAAGGGGTCATACAGCGAAGTAGCATTAGCATTCAGTGGATTGGTGATAATCTTAATTTTGCTGGAAGTTTAGCTGTACTGATACTACCATTTTTAATTTTTTATCGTGCAAAAATTGTGTTTATTATAAATATAATTCTGCTCACCTTTATCTTTTATGTCCTTTATAAAACAGGGTCTGCTCAAGTAGTTGTTGTATTATTTTCTCTTACAATACTGTATATTCTCTATTTTTTACAACTTTCCAAGCGTATTATCATATATGTATTGATTACTTCTTTTGTGGTTGGATTAATTTTTCTACCCATATTAATGAATCTGGGAAAAGAATGGAATAGTGTTTCTTTCGTGCTTAAAGAATTTTCAGAGCAAAATGATCGACTAACCATGTGGTATCATAGTTGGTTATTATTTTGGGATCAGCCGTTTTTGGGAGTTGGTAAAAATAACTGGTCAACTGACGTTTATCAATTTGGGTATCAGGATTATGCTTCATACTCCAATAGTGCAATTAATCCAAAGAATTATAAACATGCTCATAATATATTTTTTCAAATATTAAGTGAGCAAGGTTTATGGGGGATTGCTTGTTATGGTGCTCTTGTCGCATCAACAATTTTTACTTTTTTAAAACGAAAAATATATACCTCATTAGAAATTGCTGCTGCTGTGGGGTTGATATCATATATAGGATTAGCAAGTATGTATGGTGTATTATATAATCATTATCCACAATTTAAAGGCGTTCCAATCTTAATAGCCTGTTATGTTGCTATTATTAATCCTTCACTTTCCTTTAGTTGGTCTATCAAATCTAGATGGGTAAGTGTACCATTATTGATAGCCGCCTTATGTGCTAGTCATTTCTTTTATTACACAACAAAAAATCACCATACTTTTAAGACTGGGCTAAAAGCATTTCGTCAACACCGTTTTGATGAAGCAGAAACATACTTTTGGTCGATTAAAGATCAATGGGATAATGCTATGACTTGCCAATTTTTGGGTTCAGTTTGGGAACGACAAGGTCATCAAAAAGAGGCATTGACAGCATACGAAGTTGCTATTTTTTACGATCCACATAAACCACAATTATTGCTGTCAAATGCTCGGATATTATTTAATCAAGAACAGTATAACAAGGCTTTACAACTCACTATACAGGCATACAAATTATGTCCGATTTATCAAGCGAATCATTCTTTTTTAGTACGTTCATACCTAAAGACACAGCAGTATCTACTTGCAGAGAAATATGCTTCACAGTTTTTAGCAGATCGAGAGCAACAACTAAATAGACTCAAAAACGTGCAATTTCCTACCTCTACTTCATCAACATTGGTTGAAAAGAATGAAAAAACAATCATCAAACTGGAGAAGGACATTCAACTTTTTGATTCTTTACTGCAAAGAGCGATCAGTAAACTCCATGAATAAACATTTTTTAGAATATGAAACTCAGTTAGGAAGATCATTTAATAATGTGTATGAATTGAGCAAATGACAATGGCAAAAAATTGCCCTTTCAAGAGCTTTTTATAAGGTGGCAGATATTGTTGTATGAGATGAACAGACCAGTTTTATTGATCCGCTCTCAGAAGAATAAATCTTTCAAAATTTTAGAACCCTCGCTAAAGATAAAATCCCCATTATAGTGATTCATAAGATTTATCATTTACAGGAAGTAGGTCAAATTATTGTTATGCACAAAGGTCGTATTGTAGAAGAAGGTACTCCCACTGAATTGATGCTATTAAAAGGACGATACCAAAAAACGTTTGAAGTGCAGAGTTAGCTGTATTTTAGTTAGGTTTTATCAGTTTAAGAAAAGGTTGTTCTAATCCTACCGCCCCAACAATTCCAAAAACGCATCTTCCGTCAAAATCTGAACCGTACCCAAAGCTGTTGCTTTTTTGAGTTTAGAACCTGCCTTTTCACCAACTACCAAAATGTCTAGTTTGGAGCTGACCGCACTGATGTTCCGAGCACCTGCTTTGATGGCGAGTTCTTGCGCTTCTTTACGAGAAACTTTAAATAGTTTTCCAGTAAAGAGAATAGTTTTACCAACTAAAGGAGCATCTTCGCTAACAACGGTTGGTTTGTCATCTTCGGTTTGCGTTAGGTTGACGCCGTAAGATTCCATTTGTTCGAGTAGAGCGATGTTGGTTGGGTCTTGAAAAAATTCGGTTACATTTTCTGCGACGACCGGGCCAATATCTTTGATATTTACAAAATCCTCCAACGTCCATTTTTGTAAATCCAAAACATGATCGATTTCTTGTGCAACGAGTTTAGAGGCTTTTTTACCAAAATGATGAATACACAGACTGTATAAAACCCGATAAATTGGGTTTTCCTTGGCTTTGTTGATCGCAATCTCTAGCTTTTCTGCCGAGCGTTTACCAAAACCTTCTAAGTTGGCAATTGCCTCATAATCTAGATTGTAAATATCTGCAATATTAGTTAACCAGCCCAATTCGTGGAAACGTTCGACGTACGATTTCCCAAATCCGTCGATATTCATGGCAGGTTTGGACACATGAAAAATCATACGTTGCAAAACTTGCGCTTCACATTGAAAGTTAGGGCATCGCCAAGCAGCTTCCGATGCTGCCCGAACGAGTTTGGTGCTACAAACAGGGCATTCCGTTGGAAAAACGATCGGCTGTTCTGTTCCGTTACGGAGTTCATCCATCGCTTTAACGATATAAGGAATCACATCGCCTGCTCGTTCTACCAAAACCGTATCACCAATATGTAGGTCTTTTCCAGAAATAAAATCAGCATTATGGAGCGAGATAGAACTGACGGTCACACCTGCCAATTGTACGGGTGTGATCTTCGCCACAGGTGTCACTGATCCGATTTTACCGATTTGATATTCGACGGATTCTAGGGTAGAAGTAGCTTGTTTAGCTTTAAATTTATAGGCAATCGCCCAACGTGGATGATGACTCGTAAAGCCACATTTTTCTTGTAAAGCGAGGCTGTTGACTTTGACGACCATTCCATCAATTTCGTAATTATAGCCTTCTCGTTTGGCTTCCCACATTGCACAAAAGTCTGCCGCTTCTTGTATGTTTTTACATAATTTTCGTTCAATAGTTGGTACTTTAAAACCAGTATTTCCAAGAAATTCGATGCCTTCATGATGAGTAGAAAACTGGTTTAAAACATGCTCACCTTGATCATTGATTGCATATCCCAATTGATAAATAAAAGCCTCCAAACCACGTTGAGCCGTTTCATTTGGGTTTTTCATACGCAAACCACCTGTGGCTGCATTTCTAGGATTGGCAAACAGCGATTGTCCTTCTGCTTCACGTTGCGCATTGATTTTTTCAAAATTATTTTTTTCAATTAAGGCTTCGCCACGCAGTTCTACTTTTTGAATGCCTTTGGATGAGAAATTAGCTCGAAGAGGAACAGTTCGCAAGACTTTCATGTTGGCTGTAATCTCATCGCCTTTTGTACCATTTCCACGGGTGGCAGCGCGCACTAATACATCATTTTCGTAGACCAAAGCAATACTTCCACCATCAAATTTAGGTTCGACCACATACGCTACATCCTCGTTTTCGGGAATTAAACATAGTTTTTTGATTCGTTCATCAAAGTCTTTCAAATCTTCGGCATTGTAGGAATTATCTAAGGATAACATCGGAACGAGGTGTTCGACCGTGTTAAAGTCGTTGGTCATGTCATTTGCAACTCGTTGTGTGGGCGAATCAGGCGTACGCAGTTCTGGATGCTTTGCTTCTAGGGCTTCTAGCTTTTTAAACAAAGAATCATATTCAAAATCACTTAAAACAGGATCATTTTGAACATAATATTTCCATTCATGATAATGCAGAACTTGGTGTAAATCTTTAGCGTGTTCGGTAGTAACCGCAGTTTCTAACAACTGCTTAGAAAGATCAAAAAGTTGACGTTGTTGTGGCTTGGTATACATAGTTGGCGTGTATAAATGGCTATGAAATTTATGAGTTACATTTCCTGCGTTTTACAAAGGTCGTAAACAATTACTATAGATCACAACGATATAGAATAAAGTATGGTTATCTTCGTGAAATTGCTTTAACTATTCTAATTAACATGTCTGATTTTATCCAATCTTCCTTTGATGATTTTTCTATTTTATATGAAGATGAACATTATGTTGCCATCAATAAACCTACTGGTATTTTAGTTCATAAAACTAAAATTAGTGAAGATACAGTGTTCGTTTTGCAGTTACTTCGAGATCAGTTAGGACAGCGTATTTATCCAGTTCACCGCTTAGACCGAGCGACTTCTGGGGTGTTGATTTTTGGTAAAACATCAGAAGCTGCTAGCCTTTTAGGGCAGCAATTCCAATCTAAAGATGTCCAAAAAACATATTGGGCAGTTATTCGAGGTTTTGTAGAAGATGTAGCAACAATTGATTATGCCTTGTTAACCGAAGATCGAAAGAAACGGCAAGAAGCAGTCACGCACTACAAACGATTGCTACAAGTAGAACTGCCTTATGCGGTTGGACGATATGCTACGGCTCGATATTCTTTGGTAGAAGTTCAGACAGAAACTGGGCGACGACATCAAATCAGGCGACATTTTTCGCATCTTCGGCATCCTATTATTGGAGATCGACGACACGGAGATGTTAAGCACAATAAGTTTTTTGCTAATGATTTAAGGATTGATCGATTGTTACTACACGCCCGTTCTTTGAAATGGAAGCATCCGTTTTCTCAAAAAGTAGAACACATAAAAGCTCCAATTGATCTTCTTTTCCAGAAAGCTTTGTCTTTAATCAATCAAAAATAATTGCATGGATTTCTCTTAAAGCTTAGTTTATAAATCCTTTCTTTCTGTCTTAGCACTAAATATTAGTATAATTTTCACGTAAGCATATTGTGGCATATTTTTTGCCTTTAGATAACAATATAATTACTTAACACAAGTTGTGGAATAAATTTGAAGTTATTAATTATTTATAAAATCTAGTACATAGCTATAACTCCCCCTTAGTTTACACAAAAATGGATGTTACACATTGATTATTTATGAAAACTCCAACAATAAAAAACGAATACCACCTATCATGAAACCTTTATTCTATATATCAATTCTGATCCTTGCCTTATTTAGCATAGTTCAAAGCTCTTGCACAGAGCCAGGGGCAGTGGCACATATGGAAATAGTGGATTTCACAGTAGAGCACCAAAACCAAATAGGTGATATTTTTGTGAATGAAGTAATGACCAATACGGATAAGTTTACTCCTCTGGAGGAGATACAATATAGTAGTGCTTATTTATATTTGAATACCTTATTTAATACTTTATTGACGACAGATCTTGTAACAAGAAGGAATGCTTTGGACTGGGATATTATTATTATCAATGATGATAGTTCAAAATCTATTTTCACGGCTCCAGGAGGAAAAATATTTGTGTATTCAGGTTTTTTAAAATTTGTAAATTCTGAAAGTGAATTGTTGAGTGTGTTGGCACATGAAATTTATTACGCCAATTCGAATGTGGCGATCAATCGTTTAGCAGAAGAAGTCGATGATGGATTTATTTTCGGTGATTTGATTTTAGGGAATCAAGTCAATAATGTGGATCAACTGGTTTGCACTATGCGAGATTTGAGGTTTAGAGAATCAGAAATTGAATCGGCAGATAATTTCTCAGTAGAAGTGCTTTGTAACTTTCAGTATGATGCAAACGGCTTGAAAAAATTATTAGCCGAGGCGGAATTATTACCAACAATAGAATGGACGAGTACTCGTCCGTTATCGGTCAATCGGATTAATAATATTATGAATAAGGCATCTATTTGTGGTGCTGACGAAGATACGTTTACGGAACGTTATCAAGAATTTATAGAAATGGATTTGCCTTAAAAATATCTAAATAAAATTACTGATATATTTCAAATAGCCCGTTGCTCCATGTTCTTTTCTCCAAAATCGAACAGAATCTCTTAACCGTTTTAATGCCATACAATATAGATGTTCTAAAGTTGGAATCTGGTGAAAACCTTGTAATACTTCTGGGTTTTTGATGTATTGTATATCGGCTTCAAGTTCTTCTCTTGCTTCGAGAGCATTTAAAATTTCATCAATCAATGCTTGCTTACGTTCAGAGTGTACTTCTGGCTCTTCTGCATTTTTATTACGAGATCGAGTTTTATAGTACTTTTCTAATCTTGTCGATACGTCCTCTACGTCTTTATCAACCAATCGAGGAAATTCTTCTTTTATCTGAACGATAACAGTTTCAATAGTGTGCAAAATGGGTTGTAAGTAGTAGGGCGGTTTTTTCATATTTATGATGAATTAAGGTTTACTTTCCAATACAGAAA
>JAHDFQ010000170.1 GCA_020628085.1 Saprospiraceae bacterium | reverse complement strand
TTATATGCGTATCATTTTTATGGGGACACCAGAATTTGCCGTTCCAAGTCTGGATATTTTAGTTCAAAACGGTTACAATGTCGTTGCAGTCATCACATCAACAGATAAATTAGGTGGTCGTGGTAAGAAAAAATTATTACAATCGGCTGTGAAAAAATATGCTGTTGAGAAGAATATTCCAGTTTTACAACCTAAAAATTTAAAAGCACCCGAATTTATTGAGGAACTTCAATCCTATCAAGCCGATGTTCAAATTGTAGTTGCTTTTAGGATGTTGCCTGTTGTAGTTTGGGATATGCCAAAGTATGGAACTTATAATTTACATGGCTCATTGTTGCCCAAGTACAGAGGAGCTGCGCCAATCAACTGGGCGGTTATGAACGGTGAAACAGAAACAGGTGTCACCAGTTTTAAATTGCAACATGCGATAGATACCGGTGATATGCTTTTTCAAGAAAAACTGTCCATTTCTCCCGATGAAACAGTAGGCGAAGTACATGATCGGATGATGGTGTTGGGTGCAGAAGTGATTCTAAAAACGATACAAGCAATAGAAACGAATACGTATGAGCTCATAAAACAAGATGATAGCTTAGTTTCTAAAGCACCAAAAATCCATCCCGAAACTTGTAAAATCAACTTCGATCAAGATGTAGAAATTATTCACAATCATATTCGAGGACTGAGTCCCTATCCAACAGCTTGGACGAAATTAGACGATCTAAAACTTAAAGTTTACCGTTCTAAACAAGAGAAGGCGGTACATAATATTCCAATCGGATCGTTTATCACAGATAATAAATCATTTCTTAAAATTGCGGTTCAGAATGGATTTATTCACTTGTTAGATGTGCAATTACAAGGAAAAAAGCGAATGGATGTAAACTCGTTTTTAAATGGATTTAAGTTAAGTACAAGTAGTATTTTTGAAGCGTAAGGTAGAATTACAAAACCATTCAAAGCTTGTGTTGTTCTACAAGCGTTAATCAAAGATAAACATTCTACAATCTACCTTGAATGAAGGAACTTTTTTATCTCAATAAATATTTTATTCAATACAAATGGCATTTATTGCTAGGGATTGTATTTGTTTCTTTATCCAACTATTTTAGGATTCTCCAACCTCAAATTATTCGTGAATCTTTAGATTGGGTGATTGAAAATATTAAATATTATCGACTCACAAATGGATTCGATATTCAATCGGATTTGTATGCAAATTTGGCTCGTTCGCTTTTATATTTTGGTGGTTTGGTCGTTTTGATGGCGATTCTGATGGGAATTTTTATGTATTATATGCGTCAAACGATCATCGTTATGTCTCGTTTGATTGAGTATGATTTGAGGAAAGAGTTATTTGGTCATTATGAGGATTTACATTTAGCATTTTATAAAGTCAACAATACAGGGGACTTAATGTCTCGTATATCCGAGGATGTTTCTAAAGTTCGGATGTATGTAGGCCCTGCTTTATTGTATGCAATAAATCTGGTTTCGTTATTTATTTTTGTTATTTCAGCAATGTTGAATGTAAGTGTAGAACTGACGTTGTACTGTTTGCTACCGCTACCCTTCTTATCTATTTCAATTTACTATGTTAGCAATTTAATTAATAAAAAAAGTGAAATTATACAACAGCAATTAGCGAGTTTAAATAGTATTGCACAAGAAGTGTATTCTGGAATTCGAGTAGTAAAGTCTTACGTTCAGCAGGTTCCTATGGGAAAATTTTTTACGGAAGAAAGTGAAAACTTTAAGGAAAAATCCATGGATTTGGCAAAAGTAAATGCACTTTTTTATCCATTGATGGTATTGTTGATCGGAATTAGTACAGTCATTACGGTTTATATGGGAGGAATTTTGGTAGTTAAGGGGACAATTTCTCCAGGAAACATAGCGGAGTTTGTCTTGTATGTCAATATGTTGACCTGGCCGGTTACGGCTATAGGGTGGATTGCGTCATTGATTCAACAAGCGTCGGCTTCTCAAAAACGGATTAATGAATTTTTAAAAGTTCAACCACAAGTTATTAATGAAAATCCGAAAGAATCAACCTATATCGAAGGTGATATTGAGTTTGATAAGGTAAGTTTTACATATCCAGATACGGGAATAAAAGCTTTAAAGGATATTTCATTTAATATCAAAAGCGGACAAAAATTAGCCATTGTTGGGCGAACGGGTTCTGGAAAAACAACTTTAGCTGATTTGTTAGTCAGAATGTATGATCCCACCGAAGGAACAATCAAAATTGACGGAAAAGATCACCGTCAATTGAACTTGGATGAACTTCGACAACAAATTGGTTATGTAACACAAGATGTGTTTCTATTTTCTGATGATATTTCGTCAAATATTGCATTTAGCGATAAAGAGATAGCTCAAGATAAAATTGAAAATTTTGCAGAATATGCAGCAATACATAATGAAATTAAAGATTTACCGAAAGGTTATAAAACTTTGGTTGGCGAAAGAGGTGTAACGCTTTCTGGTGGTCAAAAACAGCGTATTACAATTGCTCGTGCCTTGGTGAAATCTCCACAAATTATCATCATGGATGACTGTTTATCAGCGGTTGATACCAATACAGAACAAAAAATTACAACACATCTCAATACGACATTAAAAGATAAAACGACTATTATTATAACTCATCGAATTTACGGATTGTTAGAATTTGATAAGATAATTGTACTCGATCAGGGGCGGATTGCTGAAATTGGTAATCATCAAGAATTATTGCAAAATAATGGATATTATGCCGACTTATACCAGAAACAAAAAGCCGAGGATGAAATTAAAGTAGTGTAATTTCCTTTTATTGTCACATTTTTATATATTTGCTACAGTATATTTACATATTTCGTTCACAAATACATTCAAGGTGGATTACGAGAAAAACCAACAGAGATTTGAGAGTGTGTACTCTACAAAGGTTCGTGCAGGAAAAAGAAGAACTTATTTTTTCGATGTCAGAGCAACAAAAGGTGAAGATTATTATATCACTATGACGGAAAGTACTCGCCGTTTTAATGGTGATGGATATGAACGACACAAAATTTTCTTATACAAAGAAGATTTTAACCGCTTTTTATCTGGTTTAGAGAGTGCTATCGATCATGTCAAGACAGAATTGATGCCTGATTATGATTATGATGAGTATACACGTCGCCAAGAAGAATGGGAACAAAAAAGAGCTGAAATGGAAGCTAACGGAGAATTTCCTCCAAAAAAAGATGAAACCTCAGCCCCAACCGACGACGATATGAGTTGGTAGGAATTGTTGGCTCACTTGTTTTTATTTAACGATGATCTTTTTGATTTGAATTGTATTATCATATGTTATACATTTCAGAAAATAGATGCCTTTGTTTATAGAATCGGGTAGTTCCACTTTTGTATCAAGATTTATTATTTGAACATCAAATACTGATCTTCCATCTAACCGAATTAATTCTACTTTCCCTATAAAATTTTTAATCAAAAATATTCCATTGTTTGGATTGGGTTGAACTACCAATTCATCTCTAACAATATTGGCATTACTCGTTGTTCCAATCAAAACGTTTTCTATTAATGTACACCCGTTGCTGTCAGTGAGCGTATAGGTATAGTCTCCATTAGATAGGTTGCTCACTGCAACGCCACTGTTTCCAATACTCCATTCAATTTCATATGGTGGATTTCCGCCATTAGGTACAATTAAAATACTGCCATCAGACTGATTATTAGTTGGATGTTCTACCGTAATGGTTGTTGTCATTTCAGAAGGTTCATTTATTGAATAATTTCCTAATTTTGTACAACCATTTATATCTGTAATCGTAACCATGTAAGTTCCAACTTCTAACTCCGAAATTGTGCTTGTCGTTTCGTTATTTGACCAGTTGTATTCATATGGGCTCGTTCCACCACTTACACTTAAAATAATTTGCCCTGTAGATTGACCAAAACAGCTTATATTTTCAATCACTGTCACATTCGATAGGGCTGTTGGATTGGTTAAAACAACATTTGCTATGGCTGAACAATTAGGTAAATCCGATACTGTTACATGATAAATATCGCTACCTAAATTATACTGATTTTGTTCTGTTGATCCATTGCTCCATAGAATATCATAATTTCCAGTTCCACCATTTATTGACAATTCAATAGCACCATCTGCGTCTCCTTTACAACTTATTTGAGTTTCCAAAGTTATGACTTCCAATGTAGGAAACACTTCAATTTCTACCGATCCGACAGATATTGCACCCGTTTCATCCGTAATAGTCACCAAATAAGTACTTGTTTCTTCAGGACTTAATATTCTAGTCATTGCGGACGAACCATCTTCCCATTCAAAGCTACAATTGGTGCAATTTTCTTCTAGACTAATTTCAACTGAATTTCCTGCACAGATCTGTACAGGTTCACCTAAGCTTATCGTAGTAGTAGGTTCATCTTCTATATCTTCTCCAATTTTTAGCAACCAAATATCAGAAACACCATTATTACTAAAAACAGTACCATCGTTAGATTGAGTAAAACCGAGCGCAAATAAGTCTCCGTTTTCATTAAATGTGGCATCATTTATTACGTCCTCTTGGCTTCCACCAAAAAAAGTATTCCATTCAATATTTCCGTTATTATCTATTTCTGACAAAACAGTATTAGACCCTTCTAATTCCGTTTCAAAGTCACCATTTGACGATGAAGTATTGCTCCATAAGTATATTTTATTTTGATGGATAAACACAGAAACTGTTTCATCTATGCCAGTTCCACCTAATTTTTTTTCCCAAATTAAATCTCCTTCAATATTTGTTTTTACTAGAAAAATATCTTTATTACCATTCTCAAAAGTATACCCTACACTTAAAATATTTTGGTTATCATCTAATACCAGATCATTCAATTCATCTTTTTTTGAACTTCCATACGTTTTTGACCAAACTTCATTTCCATCCAGATCAGTTGCCAGTATCCACGCATTTTTTGATCCGTTATTGGAAAGTTGATCTAACTTCGAATCACTATTTCCAACTATAAATAGTTGATTTTCGTGCTTCATAATTGTATTAAAATAATCTGCATGTATTCCTCCGAAGGTTTTATTCCACAGTACCTCACCTATATTATTAATATGAACAAGCCAAGCATCTGGTAAAGCGATGTTTTTATGATTGTCAAAATCAGATAAAGTGTTTCCAACGACATAAAATCCACCTGTTCCATCTCCAATAATAGATTTTCCGTAGTCATCGGCTACTCCTCCGATTGATTTCAACCAAATGATATTCCCATTTGAACTCAATTTGACTACAAAACAATCTGTTCCACCAAAATTAGATTTGGAATCTGCTGAACGACTATTATATAATAAAATAATACTACCATCAGGAGCTTTTATGACTGAACTTGGTTTATCAAATCCTTGACCGCCATAGTTTTTCATCCATTGAATATTTCCGTTACTGTCAATTCGAGCCATCCAAACATCACCATTTCCTTTGTTTTGAACTATATCACCGTCATTAGAAAAACTATAACCTGTAATTAAACAGCCTCCCTCATTGGTCGGAAAAATCGAAGTTCCAATATCATCGAGACTTCCGCCCAAATTTTTAGACCATAGCAGATTAGTTTGCGAAAAAGATAAAAATGGGAAAAGAAATAACAGTATAAATAGAGAGTTTATGCTATTCTGGACAGAAAAAAATTGGTTCAAATAAAAAAGAGGGATCGGTTTCCACATAATAATATTTCAGGTAAACTTTACAGAATTTTCAATTCTGCATAGAGCAATTAATTATTATGGAGGGAAAGTTTATTTAAACTATATTTGTACAAAAATCAATCCATACTCTATGCTTTCTAAAATCTTATCTTTTTTTGAAAATCAGGCGATTAACATTGGAAAAACCAACATTTTAGTCGCAGTTAGTGGTGGAGTAGATTCGGTTGTGTTGTGTTACATTTTCAGCGAGTTGGGTATCAAATTTGGTATGGCACATTGCAATTTTAAGCTTCGAGGAGAAGCATCAGACAATGATGCAGCTTTTGTGGAAGAATTGGCAGCTTATCTGAATGTTCCTTTTCATAAAAAGGAATTTGAAACTAAAAAATTATTAGATAATTCTAAAGAAAGTACTCAAAGTTTAGCACGAAAACTGCGCTACGAATGGTTTGATGAATTATTAAATGAAAAAAAATATGATCTTTTAGCGACGGCACATCACTTCAATGATGTAGTTGAAACCATGTTGTTTAATCAGGCTCGGGGTACGGGCATTCGTGGAATGCGAGGAATACTTCCAAAAAATGGAACAACGATTCGTCCATTATTAGCATGTACAAAAGCAGAAATTTTGGCTTTAGCAACTGAAAATGAGATTCATTATGCTGAAGATGAGAGCAATGCTACAGATGATTATCAACGAAATTTTATACGACGACAAATCATTCCCAAATTTGAAAAGATCAATCCTAGTTTTTTGATAGCTCAATCCAACAACAGAAAGCATTTGTTGGACTTGGAAAACCTATTAAATGAACGGGTCGCACAAGTAAAATCAGATTTCTGCAAAACCGAACATAATCTTTATATTATTGATTATTCAAAAATAAAATCGTTGGTCGGGGCTGATACAATAATATTTGAGTTATTACATTCTTATGAATTCAATCAAAATCAAGTAGAACAGATTCAATCCACCTTTCCAGCAAATGGAAAAATATTTCGATCCAATTCACATGAATTACTCATTCATCAGCAACAGTTATTGGTGCGATCATTAAATATATCTTCCCTAACTCCAATAAAAATTCAAGAAAAGGATACATCTATACAAATTGGGAATAAAACATTACTATTGGAAACGCAAAATGGACAATTGGAATCAATTCAAAATGATCCTAACATTGCTTATTTTGATATGGATCAATTGAAATTTCCGTTAACGATCCGTACTTGGAAAGCAGGTGACGTATTTCAACCCTTTGGGATGAATGGTAAGAAAAAGAAAGTTCAAGATTTTTTTAGCGATCAAAAAGTAAGTCTTTTTGAAAAAGAGCAAATTCCTCTCTTAGTTTCTGGACAACAAATTATATGGATTGTAGGAATGCGAACGGATGAGACTGCAAAAATTACTTCAAAAACTAAAAAAATATTGAAAATAAGTACCATACAAGCAAGTCAAAAGTACTAAAATCGACTTGACAACCTAAAGGTTGTCTACGATTAGCTCAATAATTTTCGCATTTTATAGTGTTTGATGGTGACTTCTGTAAAAGGTTTTCCTTGTTTTTCATAAGCTAAGGATAGATAAAATTTCAAAGCAACCTCACGGGCATTCAGTACAATTTCTTTATATCCTTCATGGCTTGCATAGCGTTCACTAGCCTCAACAAGTAACCGCCCTACCCCTTTGCCTTGATGTTGTTCAGCCACTGCCACCTGACGCATTTTGATTTGTCCTTCTATTTTGGGAGTCATGACTAAACAGCCTAACAATTCGTTTTGGTCATTATAACAAGCGAGATGTGTATCCAAATATTCTTTTTCAAAATCTTCAGGATAAAACTCTAAATCTAATGGAATCCTTAATATTTGACGGCGTAACTCAACGGTTTGATCGTACTCTGGTGTGGCAAATTGAACTGGTATAACGTGCATTTTTAAATCTAATTTTAATGATTCAGTATTTAGAATTACTTATAAATAGTAGTGTGCATCCCAGCTATTTTCCAACTTCCATCCTCTTTTTCCATTAGTCTAGTTTCCCTTTTATGACCTCGTTCGGGGTCACGTTGCTCAAAACTCACCCAAGCACCGCTACCATACAAGCGTATATCTGCATCAAGAAGCCGATTAGGAATGGAATCTGGTTCTGGATGATTTTCAATATATGTTTTTACAAATTTATCTACTTCCTTCCAGCCGAGCGTTTCAGAAAAGCTATTTTTAGAGAAATCAATATACGTTTTTGTAACATATGGTTTATGAACCCAATACTCTTTCCATTTAATATATTTTCTACTAAATGCAGCCGCAGTTTCGTCATTAATTGTTTGTAAGATATTCGATTTTTCTTTTTGAAAATCTATAGCAGAAGGATAATCAATCATGTCTTTTTCAACTTTCTCATTACAAGATATTAAAGCAATTGAAAAGACAATTAATATCATTATAAAAGACCTGAATTTCATATTTTAATTTTGAACACTAATATTAATGCGTAGGAAAAACTTGATCTGCCATTTTCATCGCAAGTCCAAAGGCTTCCAAATCTATATTTTTTAATAGATTTTTATCTTGAAAATGCGATAACATGTTTTCCATTGGCATATTACCAGTTAAATCATCTTTAGCCATAGGACAACCACCGTAACCTTTAATAGCACCATCAAAACGTCGACAACCACTATCGTAAGCAGCGATGACCTTTTCTTCCCAATTGTGTGCTTGTGTATGCAAATGCGCATCAAAAATAATATCAGGATAAGCCGGTACTAAGTTATTAAACAAGTATGAAATACTTGCTGGATTTGATACACCAATGGTATCGGATAAAGAAAAAATAGTAATACCTAATTCGTATAATTTAGACACCCATTTCTGAACAATCTCAGCGTTCCATTCATCGCCATAGGGATTTCCAAAACCCATTGAAATATAGACAACCATTTTTTTGTTGTTTGCCAAACAAATATCTTGTATACGTTTTACTCGTTCAACAGATTCTTCAATAGTGGAGTTGGTATTTCGTAATTGGAACGTTTCAGAAACTGAAAAAGGATAACCTAAATAATCAATACAATCAAACTCTACAGCTTGGTGAGCTCCTCTTCTATTAGCAACAATAACAGATAATTTGGTCTTGGTATTTTCTAATTCCAACCCTTCAATAACAGTTGCAGTATCTCGCATTTGAGGAATGGCTTTGGGAGATACAAAGCTACCACAGTCAAGTGTATCAAAACCGACTTTAAGTAGTTGGTTGATATATTTGATTTTAGTTTCGGTAGGAATAAATTCCCGTAAGCCTTGCATGGCATCACGGGGACACTCGACAAATTGTAGCATATAAGGTAAAATAATTACTTTTGTACGTTAAAGATAAAGATTCTATTGGTTTATTACCATATGGATAGTTATATATCCTATCTTTTTTTAAACAATAGAATATTAAACAGGGTTTCAATTAGGAAAACAAATAAAGAGAAAGAAATATGAATCGCAGAGCAATTTGGACATTTATAGGTTTTGTTATACTTGCCACAGGTATGATGGCTGTCATTTTGAGCGTGGTGGGCATTAAGTTCTCGTTCTTGGTTTGGCTCGATGATATTGGTCGTTTATTTGGTTTTGTAGTTAAATTATTGATGATAGTATTCGGAGCCATGATTATGGTTATTTCTCGATCTGATTTTAGTGGGGAACAAGGAAGTCAATACTAATTCGTTACGGGTTTGCTTTTGAATTGATAGACTAGAAATAAGAGTAAGGGTATTAAAAAATGTGGTGTTCGATATACCGTTTCATGTGCCCATTGGTGTAAACTATCCATCGGAAACTGCCAGTAAAAGTGTGCCCAAATTCTTGCGATAGCTGTTCCGAAGCCCCAGAATATACAATACCCCAAACCAATTTGAGCAAAGCGTTTTGGTAAAAACAACATCCCTCCTGCTACAAAATCTAATATTCCGGCTATTTTTAGAAATAACTTAGCAGTCGTATCATCTACTCCAAGAATATTAATTGTCATATCCATAAAACCGCCTGGAATCGGATAGTAGTTGAGTGCATACAAGCCGTGACTCATAAACGTCAAAGCAATTAGTATTTTGGTTATAAATATTACGCGTGGTGTAAACGTGTCTTGAATAGAATTGACTGGCTCTTTTCTAATTACATAAAAGAGTAAAACAGGTGTTGAAAACTGTAAACTATATTCTAAAAACTGTCCAGCGGTATAGAATTTTTCTTTACAATATAAAGCAGCCAAAAACACTAAACCGATAGATCCAATCCATAGTATATGATGGGTGATTTTAGGGAGTTTTCTTACAAGTAATGCCGTTATTCCAGCTAATAAATAGAGTATTCCAAATCCTTTGACCAGACCTTGTATCCACTTATCTACTACTAAACTGGTACTATATTCTGTCCAAGACATAGACGTGAATGCCGACACAATTCCATTCATCCATTCCTCATCCCACAATAGAGCCCGAAAGGGCGCATCCCAAAATAAATGCTGATACGCTCGTCCTAAAAAAACGCAAATAGTAGCCCATTGGACGATCAGAAATAGAATTCGATATTGTTTCGATTGCATATGCGCCAATTTAAAAATAAACGGAATTATCCCTTTTATAGTTCACAGTAGTATTTGTACTTTCGTTGTTAACGGGCGTCGAGCCCTCAACAACGACAAAGGTGGTTTTAAGGAGGTGAAGTCTATGTATAGTACTGT
>JAHDFQ010000169.1 GCA_020628085.1 Saprospiraceae bacterium | reverse complement strand
ATTATAGAACGGGAAAATTACACCAATATGTCAGATACATTTGAAGTGATAGGAGGAAAACAACTCCATGGAACATTAATTCCACAAGGTGCAAAAAATGAGGGTTTACAGATTCTTTGTGCCGTTTTACTGACTTCTGAAAAGGTAACTATTTCTAATATTCCAGATATTTTAGATATCAATAAACTATTGAGTTTATTGAAAGGGTTGGGGGTTAAAATTGAACAATTGGGGGAAGGACATTATTCGTTCCAAGCCGATGATATTGATTTGGATTATTTCAGTTCCGATGAATTTCAGCGAGATGCGAAGCGTATCCGAGGGTCAGTGATGTTGATTGGGCCTTTATTGGCTCGTTTTGGAAAGGCCTATTTACCTAAACCTGGTGGTGATAAAATTGGGCGTCGACGTTTGGATACACATTTTCATGGTTTAAAAATGTTGGGTGGTGCTTTTCGTTTTGATGAATCGGATAACACTTTTTTTATAGAATCTCCCAAACTCAAAGGAACATATATCTTGATGGACGAGATTTCTGTTACTGGTACGGCAAATGTAGTCATGGCAGCGGCTTTAGCAGAGGGTACAACGCAAATTTATAATGCTGCTTGTGAGCCTTATTTACAGCAATTGTGCAAAATGCTCAATCGAATGGGCGCAAAAATTAGTGGTATCGGTTCTAATTTATTGACGATTGAAGGGGTCGATTCGTTGGGTGGAACAGAACATCGTTTATTACCTGATATGATTGAGATTGGTAGTTTTATTGGTCTGGCAGCAATGACACAGTCAGAAATTACGATCAAGAATTGTCAGGTTAAAGAATTGGGAAATATTTTACCCGTATTTAGGAGGATGGGTGTTCAATTGGAGATTAAAGGAGATGATATTTTTGTTCCTGCACAAGAAGAATTTAAAATTCAAACCTTTATAGATGGTTCGATTCTAACGGTTTATGATGCACCTTGGCCTGGTTTTACCCCTGATTTAATGAGTATTATTTTAGTGATGGCAACCCAAGCAAAAGGAAGTGTATTGATTCATCAAAAGATGTTTGAAAGTCGTTTGTTTTTTGTGGATAAACTGATAGATATGGGCGCACAGATTATTTTATGTGATCCACATCGGGCAACAGTTATCGGATTAAATCGACAATCTCAATTGCGAGGCATCCAAATGTCTTCACCTGATATTCGAGCTGGAGTGGCATTGCTCATTGCCGCACTTTCGGCCAAAGGAAAAAGTGTAATTAGCAATATTCATCAAATTGATCGTGGTTATCAAAATATTGATAAGCGTTTACAAGCGATTGGAGCGCAGATCAGAAGGGTGTAAAATTCTCAATTTGACTTTTCCTTATATTTCATTGTTCTTTTCCATTGATGAAAAGAACCAAAAATCTAGTCGAATCGCATATTTCTCAAAACTTTTGATCTAGATTTTTAATATTTTTCCGCTTCGACTCCAAAACATTAAAGCATCCCACCCGCAAGCGGTTCACGAGCTTACACTCGTTCATCCCTATCGGGCGGTCAAAATTTTGGAAATTGCTTTTTTCGACAAGGAAAATCATAAATAAAAATCATTTTTTCTCAGATTAAGAATTGCTGGTATAAAATCAACATCCATGGATTTATACAAATTAGACAATCCTGTTTGGTATGCTTTGGTGGAAACACATCAAAGGTTTGGAATAGATTATGATCAAACTCGATTCTATCAACCAGATTATTGTCCGTTTGGGGGTTTCCAAGAAAATGCAAATGTATCTAAAGCCATTGATGACTATTCTACTTTAACGGATTCATTTTTTGTGGTTGGAGAAAGACCTGTTTTCAATGCAACAATTCAACTAATCAATAGATTGGTTTGCGAACAAATGCTACTCACTAACGGTACTCCTATTTCTATTTCAGAAAATATCATAGAACTAAAATCCGATCAACAATTGGCAAATTTACATCAATTGGTCAATCTGGTTCAGCCTGGCTATTTTAGGATAAAAACTCCAGAAATGGGTCGATACTACGGAATTTATAAAGAAGGTGTTTTAGTAGCTGTCACGGGTGAACGTATGCAAATGGATAATTTTACAGAAGTCAGCGCAGTAGTGACACACCCAAATCATACTCGAAAAGGTTATGCGAAACAATTAGTTACACATACAACTAAAGAAATTATAAAACTGGGAAAAACACCTTATTTGCATGTAGCGGCGAGTAATTTAGGAGCAATTGCTTTGTATCAAAAACTAGGATTTGAATTGAGGCGGCAAATTGATTTTTGGCAATTTAAAAAAAAGCAAATGGGTATGTATAAAACAGAATGAAAATGTGCATTTCGTTTTAGTGTAACGTCTATTGTTTCTTTGTTTATAGATTGTTTTAATTAACCTCACTTCGAAATTCAAATCGCATCGACTAAGCACCGAAACACACATTCATCATTCAAATTGACAGCAAATACCGTCTAACTTTCAAACACTGCTGCCCAAAAGCCAACTATTAAACGAACCCAAAAGAAATCTTCTGGGTGTTTAATAGGAAACCAGATTTTACTTCAACTCAACTATTCATTTACTTAAACAAATAGTATCAATCGTTGAAGTATTGTCCTGCCTAAATAAGTTTGTAAGATTCGTTTTTACATTTATTTATCTAGGCCCTTGGGAGGTAGGACTGTTCTCTTTAAAATCGGTTGTGAGAAACTATATTGAGTAGTTTGAGGGAATTATTTATTACTCAAATGTTTTTAACATTTTATAAGTCGTTGGAGGGTACCATCCAAACTTCAGCTTTACGAAATAGACGCCTTGTGGGTAACCACTCAAATCTATCTCTTGTCTTTTGACATCTTTTGACACTTCAAAATGCTGCAATATTTTGCCGTAAGCATCAACGATTTCTACTTGTCCCACATCTTCTCTTGCATTTAAAATTTCCATTTGGAACTCCTGTGCAAAAGGATTTGGGAAGAATCGAACTTCGGCTTGTCGAGGGTTTATGAGTACCTCCTTTTCTGGAGAGAATACAATCAAATTGTTCTGCGAATGTACGTATTTAATACGGTATTCATTGTATCCTATACGAGCTTTCTTGTGAATAAATTCATATTCATCGTTATTTGTGACAACATTGATAACTTCAATCAATTCAAAGTCAGATTGACCATCTGAATATTCCACTACATACACAGCATTTGAATGTTCATGCTCTACTTTCCAGTTTAGAGCAACCGTAGTTTCGTCCATTTCTACCGCTTGTACGCTTGCGAATTGGAAGTTATTTAAACAATCATTCACTACAATCGTACTTGTGGTTTCACTCATACAATCTGCTGTTGTTGTTATCAAGGTAATATTATAAACACCTGCAACATCCCAAGTTACATGTTCAACTTTTCGGGTCGTAGCTGTCGCTGGTGTTGCTCCTTCAAATATCCATTCATAGCTAACTAAGCCCGCTGACGATTCACCTTCAAATGTTACACCCTCGTCTATACATGTAGAACTTGGTGCGTTGATGGTTCCGTTTGGTGCTGTGACTATTTCTATCACAATAACATTGGATTCTGCAACATAATTTTCACAGCCTTGACTTCTTGCACAACGAATATAAAAAGTAGTTTGATAGACTGCTCCTGGCGCGTAATCCGCCTCAGTAGCATCAGGAATAATTGTCCAAGTAGTCGCATCAAAAACGGGTGTTGTATTACTCATCATCCACAAGTACTCTACTGTTCCGAAGCCACCTGAAGCTGGCGTTGTACTGGTTAGAGGATCAGCAATGCTTCCTGCACCACAAAGAACTTGGTCGCAACAAATTTCACCGCCATCGTCTACATTAATACAATCACTTGGTATAATACCAGCATCAAAACTTAAATCATCTCCCTGTCCTTCTGTTACAGTAAACACATCTGTTTGTCCTGTTGAAGGGTTGGCATCGCTATCCAATGCATTATTATCACCTGCATCTTGGTTTGTGAATGTCGTATTATCAGGTAACGTGATTGGCAAAAATTCAATGATATAATCACCTGGTTCCACACATTCAAATAGGTATTGTCCTAAATTATCTGTTACATCTGTTGCTACAATCATATCATCAGCCGTATTGAATACACCATCTGACCCCGCAGAAATCAAGTTGACGGTAACCCCCAAAACACCTGGTTCATTGATGTCTTGAATACCATCTTGATCGTAATCATACCAAACAAAATCGCCGATATTTATATCGCATTCATCGCAATCGTCTGGCTCATCAACCAGTAGTGTTTTCTGATTGGAACAACCATTTGAATCCGTTACGGTGACGGTGTATGAACCTGAAACCAAGTTATCAATATTCTGGTTTGCTTGACCATTACTCCAACTAAACGTATACGGTGCTACTCCTCCAATAATTTGAATAGTAATACTTCCTTCCCCACCTTCACAAGTGTCGTCTGTTACGCTAGCAACAATATTAATCATATCATTATTGGAAATAGTTTGTACGAAAGTAGTAGCATTTCCACAGTTATCCGTGGCTGTCCAAGTGCGGATTATCATTTGCGCACAACCGTTTCCTTCCGTCGTTTCTTCAAAAGTAATCGTTACATTATCATCGCAATTATCAATAGCCAAAGGTTCGTAAATAACAGGAATAGGATCACCATCCGATAGAATAATTAATGCTTCTGGAACATTAGTAAATACAGGTGCTGTTGTGTCAATAACGGTAATCACTTGTGTACCAGTCGTTACATTTCCACAAGCATCTGTAGCAGTCCAAGTTCGAGTGATAGTTCGCTCTTGTTCACAATCTCCTTTGATACTTTCCTCCGTCATTTCTATATTTACATTCGTATTATTACCACAATTATCTGTGGCAGTAACCATGGCAAGTGCAGGAATGGCATCACATTCAACTGTCATATCAGACGGAATATTTGATAAAACGGGTGCCGTGTTGTCTTTAACATGAACTTGCTGAATATAACTAGATTGGTTGCCACAAACATCCGTTGCCTCCCATAATCGAATGATGACAAATTCATTTTCGCAATCACCATCTACTTGAGATTCTGATAATTCAACATTGACATCGTTACTACAATTGTCTGTAGCCGTTAAGGTCGGAGGTGTTGGAATAGCACTACATTCAACGGTAATATTATCTGGTGTTTGGTCAAAAACAGGTGGTGTCGTATCTATTATAAAAATATTTTGAGTAATGGTAGCCGCATTTCCACAATTGTCAGTTGCTGTCCAGGTAATTACCAATGGGCTTGCACCATCACATGCACCATTCTGCATAGACATGACGACTGGATTGGCTAAAATTTGTCCTGAACAAGCATCGGTTGCCATCATTGCATCCAAATCTGGAATCTCATCGCATGATACAGTCAAATCAGGTAAGGCAGTCGTATCAAAAGTAGGTGGTGTCGTATCTACAATTGTAATAATTTGTGTACCAACAGCGGTATTTCCACAAACATCCGTTGCTGTCCATGTACGAATCATTTGAGATTCATTCGCACAAGTGCCTTCGATTGTTTCTGTTTGTAAAGAAATTTGAATCGCATCACTACAATTATCCGTTACATTTGGATACGCATTGGCTGGTGTTTTATCGCATTCTAACGTTTGATCAGCTGGAATATGAACAAATACAGGCGGTTCATTATCTTCGACTGTGATATGCTGAACAACTTGTGCCGTGTTTCCACATTGATCGGTGGCTATCCATGTACGAATGACACCTGTTCCTGCACAGCCTGATGTCCCCATAGTTTCTACAAATGCTACTTCAACATCCAAACTACAATTATCAGTGGCACTGATGCCGTCTGGTTCTGGAAGATCACCACAAGTTACCGTAATATCGACTGGTGCATTATCAAAAACAGGTGGTTCATTATCCGTTACTAATAAAACAACGGTCAAAGTTGAGGCATTTCCACAATCATCGGTAGCCGTCCAAGTGTAGGTATATTTTTTTAAGAATCCATTTTCTAAACATGTACCTGATTCGGATTCATTAGATAATTCGATAATAATATTGTCATCACAATTATCGGTAGCGACCGCATCTTGTGGCATCAAAACAGGAATATTTTGACAGGTAGCTTCTATCACATATCCGTCTATCCAATCTGGATCGATGAATGATATAGTTGGTGCAGTGTTATCAACAACTTGAATGGATTGAATGTGTGTAGCAACGTTTCCACATTCGTCAGTAGCCACCCAAATTCGATCTATTTCAAATGTATTCGTACAAATTTGTGTTCCATCTTTGATGACATCATCAAAACGAACGTCTACACTTCCGCAGTTGTCACTCGTCCCTGGAATAAAAAACGGAATATCGTCTTCACAAGAAATGGTTACATCGGCAGGTGTAGAAACGAAAACAGGTGCTTCGTTATCCAATACTGATATTTTTTGAAGTGCAACTGCCTTATTTCCACAATCGTCAAATGCTGTCCAAGTGCGGTAAATCATTAATTCACAACCTTCACCTTCTTGATTTTCATTAAAAATAATTTGTGTATTATTCGTACAGTTATCTTCAACCGTCGGTGTTTCAACATTTGGAATATCATCTATACATTCTATAGTAATATCATTTGGAACACTTGTAAACACGGGGTCTGTGGTATCTACGATATGTACATCGATTGTCAACGTACTACTGTTTCCACAAGCGTCAGTAGCGATCCATCCACAAGTTAAAATATATAAAAACCCATCTATATCGCAATCTCCTTGTTGAATTTGAAAATCTTGAAAAACAACACTTGGTTTATCATCGCAATCATCCATTACAGAAACATCTTCGGGTCCGAAGGTAGGTGCGCCATTACATTCTACCTCTAAAAATCCACCATCTTCCAAACCAACTAATAATGGATTGGTAAATGTAATCATGGGAGCAGAATCGTCTACTGCCTCGATACTTTGTGTATGAATCGTTGAATTACCGCAGGCATCAGTAGCCGTCCAAGTACGGGTAATCGTTGACTTACATTCGTCGTTTGTTATGATTTCTTCTAATGAAACGGTTGCTCCATCAGGGCAATTATCGGTAGCCGTTAATACGGATGGTTCATTAAATAAATCGCTACAATTGATAGTCATATCCACTGGATAATCTGACAATACGGGAGCTTCATTATCGAAAAAGCCTGCATCAATAAAGTCTAAAAACTGTCCTGATGCTAGCATAAATGCATCCGCTTCTCCTGTAACTGGATCGGCATCACTATCAACGGTATCATCGTTTCCTTGATCTTTGGGTGAAAAAACAAAGCCTGCTGGTGTACTGAATTTCACGATGTATGTTCCAGGGTTAATATTAGTAAAAGCATAATGATTATTGCTAGCTGATATGGTTGCCGTATCTACTGTATTCCCAAAAATATCTGTTCCCATTAATTGAACCGTAACATCTTCCAAGAACGGATCACCATCTCGGATACCATCATTTTCACAATCTTTAAAAACGTGTCCTTCAATTGTTCCTGGCTCTGCAGCAATAGGTTCTTCTACAATAAATCCAAAATCATAAGAGTGGTTGTTTTGTCCAGCTGTACCTGTTTGTACTTCGATAATTGGTAATCCTTCAAATGCGCCTTGCGTAGCAATAACACCGTCAGAATCATTTTCATCGCTATTGACTCCAACTCCTGTATTAGCAATGGTTAAAGCTAAAGAATCGTTCAATATGCCTGTTGCTGTATCAAATTGACCATTTGTTCCTAAAACAATAGTGTAATTCGTATTTTCGGATACTGTATTTTGACCAATAGTAGTATTGTTGAACAAATACTGTCCGTTTTCGTCTGTTTGTACCGTTGCCAAAATATTCCCTGCCACATCCACTAAAGATACGTTAATTCCTTCTAACGGCATTTCGGATGGGTCTTGAACACCATTTTCATTAGTATCTATCCAAACGTAATTTCCAATCTCTAGTGGCGCTATTCCACAGGAAACCGTAATGGCACCTAAACCATTAGCTTTTCCAAATGAGGCTGCCCCGCCCGAACCAGAACTAAATAATAAAAAACCCGGATCACGTCCAATTCCTGTTGTATTGTTGTAGAAGTTTACTCCTCCTGCATTAACAGTTGTTCCAAGTGGATCAAGCGCGGTTGTAAGCACCGATCCTGTTCCTGGTACGATTGTAATTGCTCCTTGACTGGTTTCACTATGCGGATATAAAGCTGGGGGCAGATTATTGGTAAAAACATCTTGAAAATAAAATTCTCCACCACCTGGTCCTTCTCCATTATCTGCGCCTGCCGTAGTGATGTTACCTGCTGTTCCGTTGCTTTCTAAAATAAGTGTTCCATTATCATTAAAAGCACGAAGTAAATCTCCACCAGAAGTCGTTTTGACATTCGTGATTGTCCCAGTAGGGTCAAAGTTTTGAAAACCCAATTGGTTTCCTGTTCGATCCATAAATCCCATAGTTAACGACCCATCTATATCAAATGCCATAGATGAAAAAACAGGTGATGGATAAACATAATCGCCATTTCCAGTGCAATCCTCTGGGAATGTATCTGACCAAGGAAACCAGCCTGTTTCGTCTACACAAGATCGTAATGCACGACCTTTTTCGTAGTTTAAATCGTATCGAAGTATTTCAGAAAAAGTAGTGCCTTCTAATTTATAAACAATAGCTTCCAAATCATCACTTGTTCCAAGGGAAGCATCGCAAACTGCACCGACATAAGCATTGCCTCTGTAATATTGAATCGCAAAAGGACGTAGTTCTCCGTTATTACAACCTGCATTGGGTAAGGAAAAAGATTGAACCGAAGCAGCTGTGGGGTTATTACTTGGTATGCTATATATATTTTTATCAAAAAGATTTACAAACCATAATGTTGAATTATCACTAGAAATATCTAATCCTCCAATTCCAGCTTTTCCGATCTTGCCGTATGCTTCCGCATCTGTGGAAGGTAAAGTACTATTAGCTGGTAAACCTCGATCTACATTTGAGGGAATATTTCCTACGTCAATACCTAAAGTGGTCACATCTATAAACTGAGTGGTCGTTGGATTTGCTGATTCGGCATCTAAGATTGCATAAATTCCACCTAAACCTAGTGGCCCAAGTCCCACATGACGTTTTAAAAAAGCAGAAGCATACACTGTTCCTGCTGCCTGATCAATCGCAATTCCGCTAGTTGATCCTACTTCTCCCGCTGTTGCAATGATAAATTTTGGATCATTTCCTGTTGCTGAATACGAAAAAGCTACAATGGCAGCGTCGTCAGCACTTGTAGAATTGATTGCTAGAGGATCGCCATTACTAAAGCATGGTGTCATCACAGTAGGCAACGCTCTGCAATAGTCCTCAGGGTTTGAGACGCCTAACTTTACATCACAGGTTGGTGCGGTAGCAAACTGAATATTAGTGGGAGATTCAGCCGATGAAAAACCACCATATATATTATCTGATATGGGTATAGTAAATTCTATTCTATAGGTTGTACCATCCGATAAATTATCAAAAAAGTAGTTTCCTTCATCATCTGTTATTTTCGTATCAATTAGAGTACTATCATCACCGTATAAGTATACAGAAATACCTGCTATTCCTATACTTACTTGATCGTCTAACCCATTCATATTGTAATCTGCAAAGACACTACCTCCGACTACTCCACTTTCGTTGGGACAAGGTGCGGCAATAGACGACTGTTGAGTCAATAAAAATGTAAAAAATAGTAGAAAGACTACGATATTTTTTTCTAGTGAATAGAGGACTGAATGGGAGTTAACTCTATTTTGGGCTGTTGATGAACCAGAAACTGAGACGTCAAAAAGTTCCATAAATTTACAATGTTGTGCTTGTTGGGTCATCGGTAATACGGTACTTATTTATCAAGTTAGATATACAATGTTATTGTTGTTATACTTTTATTCCAATAAATAATTACTATTAACCCTTACACGATTAATAAAATTTTTAGACTTGACGGATAATTAGGATGTGGTTTTTTTTTAATTAAAATGATGCTATTTATTTGAAGTATTCATTTATAATTAAAAAAGAGGGGGAAGGGGGTGATTGATATTAAATATATATTAAAGGAGGGAAACTCAATATCTATTACAAAGATAAATAAACATTTAGCAACCACAAATAATTCTAACAATAATATTACAAATAAAAAACCTTATATTGAATGTCATTATATTATACATCAATATAAAAAATCATATAAAATCGAAGTGTAATAAAGACTCTATAGTCTACATATATAACAATTTGTACGCCATAAAACGTTAAAAAAATACCCGCTCTACACCATCATAGAACGAGTATCGAATAAATAATAGAATGAAATATTTTAAGGAACTCTTTATTCTTAATCATTATTTTAATACTATACCCCATAAAACATACAGAGTGTAGTACTAAGAATAGACCAGTGTTTGCTTGAATGTTATTCGTTAATTTTTATCATTGTAGGTACACATATATTAACTTTGCAAGTAGGGGTAAAAGAATACACTTCCACTTCTCCATTTATTGCACAGCTTCCTGTTTCTGAACAAACGCTCTCTATTGCCACTTCATCTGTA
>JAHDFQ010000168.1:8642-10627 GCA_020628085.1 Saprospiraceae bacterium | reverse complement strand
AGAATTTAAATGATATTTAATATCTGGACTTAACCAAAAACTAAACTGATTGGTCAATTGATATGTCAAACCTGCTGCTCCAATCAAACGCACACCTGTTTGTTGCTTGAAAAAATCTACCTCTTCTAGTACCACAGGAATGTTATCAGCATTTGTGATTTCACCAGTAGCGTTAAACCAAATATTGATGGCTGCGCCACCTTCCACGAACCAACCCCATCGACTATTGGCAGCAGTAGATTGATAGCCCACAACTAAAGGAATATCAACGCTTCGATAACGATTATAACGTGTTCTTTCATGCCAATAGGTAGTCGTGGTTGTTCCTTCACCTATCGTTTCAACAGATGATCCATCCATTAAAAAATTAATAGCAATGACTTGTTCCGAGTTGACCGTAACCGAGTCCGTCTCTGTGTAAAAACTAAATCGCTCGTTAATCTGCTCATACTCTAAACCTGATTTCAAGTACAAACCATTTTGGTGCTGTAAGATGATATTCAAATTAGATCGAGTAGCATCTAAGGATTTTTCGGTTTCTTTACGAGTATTCAAATAGTCCATGTCTGCTGTATTTTTAGCAGTTAATGAACGGAATGCTGCGCCATAAGTAAACGCTGTACCAATTGACGTACGCCATTTTGAAACACGTTCTTCATCCGTTTTTTCTAAGTCAATTGAAGCAACTTTATCTGCTAATTCCTGTGCGAAAAGGGGTTTTTCTTCTAAGTTTACGGAGTAAATACTAGTGTTCAGAAAAGGTAATAAAATGGGTGTTTTAAGGTCTATTGATTCTATTTGACCAAATAAACTGTCTTTTTTATCTACTTCATTTTCATTAATATTTTTGTTGTTTTTATGGGGCATTGGATTTTTATTTTCGCTTATGCGCACTTCATTATTGGTTAAACGTTGACTATTTTCGGGTATATAAACACCTGAATTTTTGGTAGAAGTAGACAATGTTGACGTTAAATGAGTATCGGTTTTTTTAGTGGTTTTAAAATCTTGCTTTGTATCGGTTTTGACCTGGTTCATTGGCGCAGCAGCAATAGATTTTTTTATGTTTAATGACGGATTAAGAAGATTAGTATTGACACTCTTTTCTATAACGGTTTGAGGTTCTTCCATTTTATCCGATTCAGTTTCAATAGCTTTTATATCAAGTACAGGTTGTTCAATGGCATCCAACGATTTTTGTTGTGGCAACTCCTTGGAATCCAAAAACTGAAATAGTCCGAAAAAAGTCAATGCACCTAGGACAAAGCCGCCCAATAGCCACCAAAAGAAAATAAATCTTCGTTTGGGCTTTTTCTCCGCTGCTTGTTTGGCTTGTATTTTCTGCCAAAGCAAATCAGGGTCAGTTGGAGACTGATGTTGTTCCACCTGTTTTCTAATAAAATCTTCTAACTTATCCTTGTCCATAATTCTTGCTTTTCTTGGTTACTCAATTTTTTGCGTAATAGCTTTTTTGCTTTTGATAAATTACTACGTGATGTTGCGGGTTCAATACCCAGCATTTTAGCGATCTCCGTATGAGGATAACCTTCTACTACTGCTAAGTTAAATACTTGTCGGTAGCCGTCTGGTAATGTATTCACTAACGCCATCACATCTTCTGCTTGTAGATGTTCGTACACAGATGGAAGTAATTGTATTTCCATAAATTGATCGACCGTTTTTTCATGTGTGAAGCATTTTTTGTTTAATCGTTTTAATGCCGTGTTGATTACAATCTTACGCATCCATGTTTCTAGTTTTCCACGATTGCTATCAAATTGTCGAATCGCACCAAAAATCTTAATAAAAGCATCTTGTAATACATCCTCTGCATCAGCGTTGATCGGTGTGTAACGCCGACTCACCGTCAGTAACATTGCCGAGTAGTTAACCACCAACAAACGCTGATACTTTGGATCGTTTTGAATACAACCTTGTATGATTTCAGTTGCGGACATTGTTTTTATATAGTTGGTTTTTTGAAG
>JAHDFQ010000168.1:0-8542 GCA_020628085.1 Saprospiraceae bacterium | reverse complement strand
TTCTGGGTTTCTACCATCTATAATTAAATAACCAGGGTCAAAATTTAAGGAAGAAGCTACAGCTGAAGGATCATCATCACTCACTTGTATACCTGCAATGGAATAATTCATAAATTCTTCGATTGCCTCACACGCCTGTATGTTGCCCACGTTCAAAGTTGTAATTTTACTCACACTTTGAATAATTGGATCACTGGTAGTAAAATTAACCAAATCAACACCTATTATTTCTGCTGTAAAAACATCGCAAATACTCACTAATTCATTAAAATTACCATTTCCATCAACAGGTAAAGTAGTAGAAATATCACCAAGATTAACCACGATATATCCATTAGAAACAGGGTTATTATTGCAATCTACCAACGTACCAGTGATCGTTACAAAATTATCCGTAGTTGAAACAGTGATCGTTGGAATCGTTGTATCCTCCACAAAAGGCCCAATCGGAGTAATATAAATTTCATCGTTGCAGTTGTCCTGAATAGATAATACCAAATCCGTATTCATCGGTACAGCACCACCATAAACACCTTCTTCGTCTGTGACATCGCCTCTATTAACACCACCTGCTACCTCACGAATTAACACAACTAAACCCTCTAATGGCGTTCCTACTTGATTGGTAACCATTCCGTCTATATTGACAAAATCGTTGGCAATATCACAATTCCAGAAAGAGAAATGATTGACCATTCCTATGTATTTATTGCCATCTAAAGTAGCACTTCCTTCTTCTTCCCAGTATCCTGAAAATTCATTAAAATGCCAAAGAGGAATTGTACTCGGCGCACTCGACACCAAAGCTTCTGGGATAGGTAATTCTATGGTTGCCGTTTGACTTTCAGTAATATTCAACGGTTCACCTGATTCGCTTTCTAGCTCTACTCCAATCATTCCGTAAGTGGTCAGTTGTTGTTGATTGCCTTCTATATTAACCGCCCGAAGATCACCAGGCATTCGTTCATATAAATCAGCAGCCGTTGGGTCTATCCAAGTAGCATAAACATTAACATCACCTATGTATACTTCTCCGTTTTCTTGTTGAATGCTGTTAGGTAAGAATTGAATCCGTGCATTATCATCCGTTGAAATGACACCGCCTGTATTGGCAGAAAAAGAACCTGTTAAGGACTTGGGAATCATCTTTATTTTTGTATAATTTTGTTTATTTAGTCGACTATCTACAAATTTAGCGTTATAAAAATACCCTTCCTTTCTAACCCTCACGAGACTTCCTTTGGTATTGATGGCAACATCTTCGAAGGAGAAATATCCGTTTTCATCCGTTTGTATAAAATTTGTTCCGATAGATACGGTTGCATCAACGACAGCTTGGTTATTATCATCTGTTACTAAACCTGATAATGATCCGTTGACAATAATTTCTGGTTCTGTAGTTACGGGTGGATTTGAGCCATAAATATCTTGGTCTTTTCTACAAGCGGTGAGTAAAAGTATCGTTGTTAGGCAAATAAAGCCAGTGGTATATAATAATTTCATCTGTTTTATATTTCAGTTGATTATTTAAATGAATGGTCTTCAATAAGGTATATCCTATTAGTTCTAAAAACGATGCCTTTGTTACTAATTAAATATTACAAAGCATCATACACATCATATAAATCAATGGTTTTCAAATACTCAATTATGTATAATTTTATTAAAAACTTAGCTTTACTCAACATCATTCTATTCATCCTTTCTCGTAAATGTAGAAAAACAACTCTCTAAAATAAAAAAGCCTGATCGTTCATAATAGAACCATCAGGCTTAAAAATACTAGGAAAATATGTTTCAATTAGCGATGCACTTGAAATTTTTGAATGTGTTGTGCACCATCATAATGGACTTGTAGGAAATATAATCCGTTGGTTAGATTAGAAACATTCAGCTGGATATTTTCTTGTTCTGGTATGATCTCTAAAACAGATTGACCAATAATATTGATGACTTGAATTGATTCTATTTCTTGTTGATATTTATTTTGTATCGTCAGAGTATGTTTGGTTGGATTTGGGAAAATATGTACTGCATTTTCTGATAAAATTCGTGTTGTACTCGTCGTCAAATCCACGGTTGAAACAGGTGTATGTAAAGCTATCCGATTTTCAAACGCATCAATAGCCACAACGTTAATCAATTCTACATCCACTTCAGTCATACCTGCAAGGTCATCAATAATTCCAATAAAATGTCCTAATTGCCCATTCACCAAAGCGACATTTTGCTGATCTTTTCGAGTAATAGCAACTTCTATTTGATTGTTCTCAAAAACGGTCTGATTATACATCAAGACATCATCCAGATCACCGAATACTCCATCACTAAAATCAAATTCAAAATCCATGTTTTGGAACAAACCTTCAGAGAATTTGAAGGTAAACGCCAGGCCATAGATTTGCTCTACAGGCACATCATTTGACCCTAAAATAATGGGAATTTGTACTTCTTGATCTTCTATAAAATCATTAGCATTTGGTAATTCTACATAAAATGAAGGATCATCTTCCGACACGTCAATTGCTTCAAAAACAGGCTCTTCACCATGTAGTAAACCATAATTTTCGTTGATGGCAATCACATCTGTATCTTCTATCAATCCATTTCCATTACAATCGGCATATTTATGATTAACTCCATTTTCAAAAGCCGTCTCCCAATTAAATGCTGCAACAGGACTCCAATTATTGCCTTGTTCTAATCGAGCTTCTCCCGCTGTTCCAAAAGCCAAACCGACATTTAACAGATCAAAATGATTGACGATATTATCATTGTTTGCATCACCTGGCCAAACGTTGGTCGCACTCGGTGGGTTGGGTGGAAGGGCATATTCAACACAAGTATTGTCAAGATATAAGTCTTGTCCACCAATCAAAATCGTTTGAATATCACCCGTAAACGTCAATCGTCCATAGAAAGAGTTATCTACGACTTCAAATACCTCGTTGGTAACGGTGACATTTGGTAGGATTTCAAATGGTAACTGTCCTAAATGATCTATAATTAAAGGAGATTGACCGTTGACAGCTATATTCTCGATGCCGCTTGCCTCCAAATAATCAATCGTAAATTGAAAAACGGGTAAAGCCGTATTTGCAAATACAAATGTTGCACTCGCATCATTCAAATACAAGGTATTATTTTCTAAAAAAGCAACAGGAGTTGTCTGTATTTCTAAATTTCCAGCATCAGTCGTTCCATCAAAATTGGTAAATCCGTTGTACAAAACAGCAATATCATCCAATTCAAATGCAATACCATTCTCAATTGTATTATTCAAATTATAAATAGATCCAAGCATTTGATCTTCAAAACCGTAGCATACATAATCGTTACAGTTTTGTCCAAAAGTGACTGTAATGCAAGATTCGTTTTGGTTATGAAAAGCTATTAGTTCATATGGAACACCAGTATTGGCAGCAAACGGGCCCAGCTCTATAGGAAAATCAGACGGCTGATAGGTGCCATAATTTTCGCCATTGCCCAATAATCCAACAGTTCCTGTAATCGTTCCTTCAACGACAATATCTACTGAAATCATAAATTGATTATCATCATTACAATCTAGTGTTTCGACTATTAAATCTGTAAAAATACAATCATCTTCGGCAGTACAATTAGGATCAGGATATTCAAACTCAAAACAACAGTTTGGATCATCATTAATACAAACCAAAATATGCTCGTCTTCTGAATTAGCTCGTGGCGTAATGTTTTCTAATGAAAGCGGTAGAGCATCTAATGAATAAAAACCCGAAAACTCATTATTTATCCACAGATCAAAAAAGTCATTGGTAGCATTTTGATAATCCATCGTTAAAACGCCATTGTACGTGCCGTCAGGATTGCAGTTGATTTGAGTCATTTCGGCATTGCCTATGACGCAATCATCATTATTTGGACAATGAACTTCAGTCTGTTCCAAAACAGCCATACAATTTTCAAAACTCACATCCGTAGCGATAAATTCTAAAGGAACATCTTGTGGTAAAGGGCCAATATTATAATGCGTACTGCCATAATCAAATATGCCATAATTGTTGCCATTACCATTAAGTTCAAAGCTAAATTGATTAGGATTGGAAGATATGACACCAAGGTGAACGAAGATTTCACCGTTTTCATTACATGGTTGAATTTCTAACCATTCGAGTTCAATACCGCAATCATCATTATTTGGACAATGGACTTCAGTCTGTTCCAAAACAGCCATACAATTTTCAAAACTCACATCCGTAGCGATAAATTCTAAAGGAACATCTTGTGGTAAAGGGCCAATATTATAATGCGTACTGCCATAATCAAATATGCCATAATTGTTGCCATTACCATTAAGTTCAAAGCTAAATTGATTAGGATTGGAAGATATGACACCAAGGTGAACGAAGATTTCACCGTTTTCATTACATGGTTGAATTTCTAACCATTCGAGTTCAATACCACATTCGGCACTACAATTGGGGTCAGGAAATTCATATTCCAAACAACAATTGGGATTGTCGTTTACACAAACTCGGATATGTTCTTCGTTAGAATTTTCTCGTGGAGTGATGTTTTCTAGTGTAATCGGAAGGTCTGCAATGGCATAAAAATCGTAAAATTCATTATTTACAAAAACATCAATAAATTCGTTGGTGGAGTTGGCAATATCCACATCTAACTGAGCCTTGTATGTTCCGTCTTCATTACAATTAATATCAGAAACAAGTATTTCAGAAACCGCACACTCGCTACAATAAACAGGAGCTAATTCATAAATAAAACTACACATTGTAGCTTCATTATCTACAACTTCAATCGTATGACTATCGCCAGTATCACTTGTTAAATTATTGATTAATGAAAATGTATTGCTGTACGAATAAGAACCTTCAAATGCACCATTTACAAAGACAGAATATCCTTCATCACCAGTATTGAGTTGCGAAACAGCGATATTGATATTAAATGTTCCATCACCATTACACATAGGACTAAGTGGTAGGACGTTTAAAATGACACAATCAACTGGTTCGCAAGTTTCATACCCGAAAGAAGTTGACGTAGAACAATCACCCGTCTCGTCCAATACCGTTATAATAGTTTGGTTATTCCATAAAAGTGGATTTATAGGGCCAATTATTATTGGTAAATCAGAGTAATTATGGACACTTTCAACAATACTAGCAGGTGTATTTCCAAGAAGTAATGTAAACTGCTCGCTTCCATTATCAACATAATCTAAATTGATTTGATAAAATTGTGAACTCTCACAAAAGGTATTTTCTAAGATAATATCATTTACAACATTGCAGTTACAATTGGGTGCTTCCACTTCTACTATTTCACAGCAATCCGTTCCTGCTACACAAATTTTGATTTCGTCAACGGATTGAGTTGAATTGGTAATTGGATATGGTTCATACGTATTTAGCGGTTCATCGTTATACAGTAAAGTATCGTTGGCATACAAATCAAATGAATCTCCACCAAACTCATTTTCGTTTAGTAAAAACTGTACATCATACACGCCAACAGCAGAACAGTTGAAGGTATTCAGCTCAAAAATGGTGAATTGACAATCAGAACAATCAGGTTGTTCATATTCAAAAACCGCACAACAATCAGAGTTGTCGTTAATACAAACTCGTACAATATCAAAATCTGAATTGGGGCGAGGTGTGATATTATCAATCATTAACGGCAGATCATCTAAATCATAAAACCCCTTAAACTCATCATTGAACCATACGTCGAAAAAATCATTGGTAGTATTGACAACCTCAAAATACAGCCCAGCGTTATAAGTTCCATCTATATTACAATCACTCATATTGTTTATCTCAACACTTACACCTTCTATCATACATTGTGCATTGGTGGTATACGCATAACATGAAACAAAGAGTAACACCAGATTTAGTAGCTTTAGATACTTCATAGATTTATTGAATATTTGATTTGTTTTTCTGATAATACAAAAATGAGATTTATTTGAGCTTCAAAAAAGTACAAAATTTCTTTTTTTTTGGATTTTTCAAGGCATTTAGAGTGTCAAAATAAATTTTTATTACTGATAATCAATTATTTATATTTTTCATAAATTGGATTTTATTTACAATAATTGTATCTTAATTATTGAATAACCGAATCGTTTATGCTAAAAAATAGATTAGTTGAGCTCTTACAAGTCTTTTCCCGTAAAGAAATGACCCGATTTCATGAGTTTTCGATGTCTCCATACCACAATAAACACCAAGATGTAAGAGCATTGATAGCTTATTTGAACGGGATTTATCCCAAATTTACGGTTAAAAATTGCCATCGAACAACCGTATTTAAACAAGTATTTCCTGATGTTACCTATGATAAAGCCGCTTTGGCAATCGTTTTTACGTATGCGTTTCGCTTGGCAGAACATTTTCTAGTCCAGGAACTATTTCAAAAAAAAGAAGGCTTATCTAATATATTTTTACTGCAACATTTACGAAAAAAAGAGCAGTATCAACATTATGAACGAGTCTTGCAAAAGCTAGATAAAAACTTTACAAAAACGACTATTCAAAATAGCGACCACTATCATTTAAAGTTCATTTTTGCGGCGGAAGCCGACACCTATTATGCACAACGATCTCGTTATGAAACGGATTTACAGATTCAGACGAAGCAGGACAATTTAGACTATTTTTATCTGTCCCAAAAACTCCGAGATGCTTGTGAAATGCTAGTCAGAAGTAATATTTTAAAGGTTGATTATTCGACTAGTTTACTAAATGCAGTGGTAGTAGAAGTTGCCAATAATGAGAAGAAATACAAGAACATTCCAGCCATTATGATTTATTTTCGGATTTATCAGATGTTGAGTCAGCAAACAGTCGCTTACTACCATGCTATTTTGGATATGCTGAAATTCCAAGCATCTAAATTTTCTAAAGATGAATTACGAGATATTTACAATTATCTACAACATTTTAGTGCAGAATCTATTAATCGAGGTGATAAAAATGCGGTACAATCTTATTTTGATTTGTACAAACAACAACTCGAAAAAGGGTTATTGATTGAAAATAACTACCTCTCTGAATGGCATTATAAAAACATTGTCACCATTGGAACAAGAGTTCAAGCAACAGACTGGGTGTATCAATTTATTGAAAACTACAAAGACAAATTGGATCCTACGATTCGAGAAAATGCGTATCGTTTTAACTTAGCAGCCTATTGTTATGCTGTCCAAAAATACGATCAAGTTTTAGACTTATTATTAACGGTGGAGTATAAAGACAACCGATATATTCAAGGTGTCAAAGCCCTATTATTGCGGACTTACTATGATCTCAACGAAGAAGAAGCACTCTTCTCATTAATTGATTCCTTTCGGCAGTACATCAAAAGAGATCGAAACATATCCGAAAATCGAAAAAAGGGATTTTCCAACCTATTGAAGTTTACCAAACGGGCTTTTGTTTTAAAGACTCGACAAGCCTTTTCTACTATTAAATATCATCATCAAGCACTTCAAAAACTGATTACAGATATTGATAAAACTGCACCTATTTTTAATCAGACGTGGTTGTTGGGGAAGGTTGGAGAGTTGGAGTGACGCGTTTTAAGTCTGGAGACTTAAAAGAACGATGAAAGAACGTTTTAAGTCTTGAGATTTAAAAGAGCGTGATAAGAGCAAATAGCGAGAAGAACGCAGTGCGCAGACTCTGTTCTGCGCCTTCAATATTTTGGTTATTTGCAACAACAGCGAAGGCAAAACGATCTCAATAAAAAAGTACGATCCTAATTTTTATAAGAATTTGTACTCTTATGAATATGAAGTATATTTGAAAAGGACTTACAGCAATCAATTCAACAAATCAGACGAAGAGTTTATGGATAAGAAAGGATACACCATAGATAACCAATATGCAGCCTATTTTTTGACCTTTACGGTCGTAGGATGGGTAGATTTATTTACTCGCCCAGCTTGTAAAACGATTCTGATAGATTCATTAAAATATTGTCAAGAACATAAAGGCTTAATTGTACACGCTTATGTTATAATGAGCAATCATGTCCACTTGGTGTTACGAGCCGAAGAAGGTTCTGCTGGTTTATCAGCTATTATTCGTGATTTCAAGAAATTTACATCAAAATCTTTATTAAAATGGGTGTTGACAAGTAGTCAAGAAAGTCGAAGGGAGTGGCTAGAAATAGTTTTTAAACATCATGGAATACGCAATACAAACAACACAACCTATCAAGTATGGCAACAGAAAAGTTGTCCTAAGATTTTATTGCATTCACGTTTTACAAATCAGAAAATCAATTATATTCATAACAATCCCGTTGCTGCCAAAATTGTAGATAAACCAGAAGATTATGTGTACAGTAGTGCTAGGAATTATATGAATATTCCGCATGCTTTGCTGGATGTAAATGTAATAGATTTTGGTGTGGAAGAGGGATATGTTTTTACATAAGTATCGTTCTTTACTACGCTGTTGTTACAAACAAGCAGCATATAAGACTAAGAAACTTACGTTTTAAATCTGAAGACTTAAAATAACGA
>JAHDFQ010000167.1 GCA_020628085.1 Saprospiraceae bacterium | reverse complement strand
GGTACTTCCAGATAAGGTATCAGAATTTTCAAAAATATAGTTGGCATAAATCGCACAATTATCAGCAATGACAACTTTGGTAAATAAACCCCACAAAATTTGACGTAAGCCATCTACACCTTGCTCATAGGTAAAGGTTCGTTTTTGCTCAAATTGAGGTAATAAGTGACTAGCACGTTCAATTGGTCCGGCCACCAACTGTGGAAAGAAACTCACATAAGCCGCAAAGTCAATAAAATTATGGGTTGGTTTGAATTTGTTTCGATAAATATCTATCGTATAACTCAAGGTTTGAAACGTATAAAAACTAATACCAACAGGAAGAATAATATTGAGTGTACTAGCTTCTAGGTTTACACCTAAAAAAGAAAATGCTTGAATGAAGTTTTCTACAAAAAAGTTATAGTATTTAAAAAAGCCGAGTAAGCCCAGATTGACCAAAATACTCAGGTAGAGCCAGACTTTTCGTTTCCTTTGATCGGTATGTTTAGCTAATCGTAGTCCAACGGTATAATCTACTATGGTACTAATGAAAATTAGACTTAGAAAACGTACATCCCAACAACCATAGAAAAAGTAACTCGCTACTAGAATAAATAGGTTCTGTACTTTTAAATTCTTATTGAGTACAAACCAATAAATCGGGAAGAATATTCCCAAAAAGACCACAAATTCTAGTGAATTAAAGAGCATTTTTTTTAATGTTAAAATAGTTTTTTGTCATTTGAAGTACTCTTTTATATCGAGGTGGAAGTAAGCTATATTCTTGTACTTTTTGCTTAAACCACTCCCCTTTTGCTCCTTTCGTCAATTCATTCGTTAGTGGGTTTCTCCATCTTGCTTTTTTAAAAAGTACCGTGTAGTGCCCTGTTATTACATCGTCTAGTGAATCTAACTGATAGATTGGATTTTGAATATTGTTATGATGTCGAAGAGGATAGTTATAGGCTTCTCCTAGTTGTAAGAGATTTAGATCCATAGACAAAATCGTTGCGGTTAAGTTGCTTTGTTCTAAAAACCGCTGCAAAAAAAAGGCTTTATCTGTTTTTACCAATCTTTCAAAATTTGCTTGTGCCTGTTGAAATAATTCAACGTTTCGTTTCGCTACAATCAGACCACTATTATAATAAGCTAAAACCTTTTGATAATCAACAACTGTATGGACATGATGATCTAACGGAAAATTCAATATAGCACTCAATCGCTGCCAATATTGATATTGTCTATCATTCTCCTTTACAGCTAAGCCAATTTTACGAAATACAGGTGTCATCGCAACATCAGTATCTCCCAAATTATAAAAGACTGTTGGTTCTTGCCAAACCACACTGTCGCTATCCATAAATACGAGTAATTCACTGTTAAGATGCTGTTCTGCATGTGCACAGGCATAAATTTTATTAGCTAGTGGATAATCAGGAAATTTTTGGTTGATAGGAACGTCAATATAATTTACTTCATATTGCTCAAAAAAACGGATGGTGGATTTTGAAATTGGAAAGGCTTTTCGAGGTTGATAACTATAAATCGGTACATTTTTGAATCGTCCACCAAAGGTACGAATAGAATCAATCAATAGTTTTGATTCTCCCTCTAGGCGACCTTTTTCGGTATTAATGATAAGACTAATTTTATCCATTATTCACCTTCTGTCAGTACGTTAAGCTGATTCAGTTGTATCGCATCGGTATTGATTAAATCTTTCTCGCCAGAAGGCCAAGTTACATCTATTGATTCAATAACACTCGCTTCTCCCAGTCCAAAATATAAGGGAAAGCTGCTCTGTGCTAAATAACCCGACTTTCCATCATGCACTTTGGTGTAGGTTTGGTTTCGTGTTTTTACGGTAACGACTGCACCTAATCCATCTCGATTAGAGGTCGTTCCTTGTAATTTGATTTTTAAGAAATTGAGTTCATTTTTCTTAGATAAGTTACTATTTAAAACCATTGGGCGATCATTGTATTCATTGGTAATAATATCTAAATCTCCATCATTATCATAATCAAAAATAACAGAAGATCGTGTACCTAAAGCTCCGTAAATCGTCTGTTTACCCCTTTTTTTATGACAATCTCTGTGGTCTTTATCAGCTCCATCACAATCTAGTTCAAACCACGATTTAGCATAAGCACTGCCCTTTCTTGGTTCGATTCCTAAGATATATTCACTGTCCAAAAAGCGTTGTCCATTTTCATTGAGTAAGATTAAATTCTCCGTATAGCGAAAGGGATAGTTCATACTTTTGCACACAAAAACATCTGTAAATCCATCAGCATTTAAGTCGCCAGCACTCAAGCCCCAAGGCCAATAGTTTTCCGCATTGATCTGTTCTGATATTTCTTGGTATTGGTTTTTACCTATTTTCTTAAAAAATGAATTTCCAGCAATACTTGTTCCATTTGTTTTTAAATAGGCAGCTGGAAATACGCTTCGTTTTACTTTCTCCATATCTAAACTTAGGGCAGCATTTTCACCCATATCGGAGTGCATATCCGTCACATAAATATCTTGTTGTCCATCGTTGTTAAAATCAAAAACAGCAATTCCCATTGCTCCCCATGAAGTCTTTGGAAACAATTTTCTACTTTTTTTGATGAATCGGTTTCCTTTATCATTTTCGTAATATTCATCATTTCCTTGCATATTGGTCAGGTACAAGTCTGGATATCCATCATTATTTCCATCCATTGCTACAGCATCGCCTGACCACGATTCTTCTACGATTCCCATAGATTGAGTAACGTTTTTAAAGATATTATTTCCCATATTTTGATACAGTACACTTGCTTCGCCACGTTCAGGTTTAAGGTGACCTGCAAAACTATCATTGATACCAACATAATAGGAATACGTTTTTCCATTGACCTGAAAAGACCGCCTTTCGTTTGTAGTGTAAATGCCAACATTACTCACAAAAATATCGAGTAATCCATCCTTATTAAAATCGAAAAAGGTTATACCAGAAGAGTGTCCATGAAAATCCGTTTTTGAGATTTTAGAAATGTCTTTATATGTGCCATCGCCTTGGTTTTCAAATAAAAAATTACCTTCTCGGATAACACTGATGTACAAATCTGCATCTCCATCATTATCTATATCAGCAAAAGAGGCACTTACACAGCTTTTAGTATCCGTAATATCTAGACCTGCTTTATTTGTTATGTCCTCAAATTGTCCATTGCCTAAATTTCTCCAGAGTCCTCCCTTTCCCACTTGTGAAACAAAATAAATGTCTATTAGTCCATCATTATCAACGTCAGCAACTGCTAAGCCATTACCATGGTCGTAATGAACTGGTTTATACGTTTTTGTGCCGTCTGGATTGGCGAAATGTTCAAATTTAATTCCACTCTCATCAATTGTATTTATAAAAGAAAAATCATGGAAGATCTGGTATGCTTTCGCAGTATCCTGTTGCGCTGATTGGCGTTTACTGACCCACCTAGGACGTAAATTTTCTAAATCGGTATAAGTCCGATTGACCGTGTTATTATCTACCTGCCAAACTAGATTTTGGATAATAAAATAGGCTCCGATAGCTATTAATACTCCAACAATTATAATAATTTTTTTTTTGGACATGCTATTGTTTATCTTTTTTGAGTTGTAACAACTGTTCTAATTCTGGCAGTAAATTTTCTGCGATAATTTCATGCGCCCAAGCGTTTGGATGGTAGTCATTTGCTCCAACGACTAATAATTTTTGACTATAATTGTCATAAATATCACTTAGGTTAATTTGTTTTGAATAGTCATGACGGTCAGCTAAAATTTTATAGTCTTTATAATAATTATCTTTATATGTAGGTGGGACATGCGCCCAGATTAAGTCAATATTGTATTTATCACAGGTTTCTTTCAAAAACTTGTAGCTAAAACTGACGAGCGATTCACTCTTTTGTGCCATCTGAGTTTTCGTTCTCATTGTTTCCAGATTCAGCTTTTCTCGCTCCATGAAAGCAGCTAATTCAGGATAGATTTCATTTTCTGCTTCTAATACTCGAACGAGTTTTTTCGAAAACCCTGCCATTGGGCGACAATGTTCAACGAACAAAACATAATCAGGCTCAAAGTGTCGTATCTTATCCTCAATCTGATAAGCATAGTGTAGGGCGCAAAGAGAAGGTTGAGCAAAATTAAGTAGTTCAAATTTTTGATTAGAAGAAGCATACTTTTCATTCAATTGACGTTCAATAATCGCCTCGAAAACTTCTTCATCTTCCACACCAGAGCCCATCGTTGGAGAAGCTCCAACTAAAGCTATACGGATGGTGTTTTCTTCGGGTAATTTTGAATATTCTTTATCTCGAAAACCCCAAGAATTAACGGTAATATTTTTTTCTTTAAAAAAGCCTTTCGTGTTCGGTATAAATTCGTAGCCAAGGACATTATTTACAGGTCGGACTATATCAATATCTTGAAATTTTTCTACTCTTCCTTTTTTAAACGTATAATCTCTACCCCAAATTCGAGAACTAATATCATTATGAACATCTAGTATTTCACTGTAATAACCACTATATTCTGTATTGATGTCGTTTTCATTCAGTTGATTGTCATTAACAAAAAGGTGAATATTTTTGTTGGAATTAGAAAAAAAAGAAAAACCTAAAAGGATAATTAAAATACTACAATTGAGTGCTGTTTTTGGACGCTGTATGTTGCGCCAGACATTGTTCCAGTAGTCTACTTTTTTTAAATACCAGAAGTAAAGTATACAGCTTACTACGTAAAATATTGAAATGTAAACACATACTTTCATCCAATTCATCCAGCTATCTTGGAAAGCCGTGACTAACATACCTGACCATATTAGAAAACTTGGTGCCATCCATACAGAGTACAGCAATGCCATTGATAGAAAGGTTAGAAAAACTTTAGCGATGTGCTTTGTAGCAAAACTCCATACTGGTCGAGGTTTAATTCTTTTTTGTTTGCGTTCAGAAAGAGTATTTAAAGTGGCTACTAGACCAAAAATCCCCCAATAAATCATTCCTGTTTCGGATATGGGATTCGTACCCAATACCCAGAACCATTGGTACACATGAAAAAGCCAAGTGAAGAAAAATGTAACCAAGGTAGCAATGGTAAGTGCATACGTTGGTGACCATTTTCGTACTCGAAAATAAGTAGGATAATAACACAGTTTCATTAGAAAATCCTTCCAGTAAATATTGATCCGTTTAAATAAATCGGAGAAACTACTAGCAAAAAACATGTAGTTGAAAATATCTGGTAAGTTGTAACCAAACAGCCGTAAAACACCTACTGCCAAGGTCAATAAACCGACCAATCGAATTACGGTCAAATAAGTAACAATTATATATATGGTTACTTCCTGCACTCCATCTAAACGCAGTTGATTTGGGATAATAAAGTGATATAAAAAGCGATAACTTAAAATACAAACCAAACTCCATAGAATTAGATTGATGCCTGATTGATAAATCTTATTGGCTTCTATATCGTAATATTGTCGTTTATGTTTTTGGTAATCAACAATTGGGAAGAGTGGTAGAATAATATTGGGCAGCATGAAAAAGTAATTGATTCGCTGCCAAAAAGATACCGATTCTGATTCCTTTTCATGCGGTAGTTCATGCAAATACAGAATAGTACGGAACATCAATAAGGTCGTAGCAATTCGTAGTTCATAGTCAGTAAAGATAGTAGATATATGCCCAAGCATAGATAACCCTAATAATACTCCAAGACTTAGTGCTAAAATTTTCCGTCCAATTATTGGAATTGGAATATGACATATACTCATTATTAGAAACCCGAGTCCTACTATTTTTAAGGTTCCCCACTCACCTACGAATAAAGATAGAATTACTACAAAAAAAATGAACTGTATTTTAGGTCGTATCTGTAAAGGAAGAAGCGCATGCACCAAAAATGCTCCACACATCCATGGAAAAAAAATCGTTAAACCCAAATCTGCCTCTATTTGGAAAATATGTATAACGATCCCCAATAAACCAAGCTGTATCACAACAGGTAAGAGCTGAACAAGAGAAATTGTCCAATTCAGATGGTTATCAAATGTAGATATAGTGGGATTAATACTTTTCATTTGGTGTAACTTACAGTCTATTTTGCCAAAACTCAAACCAAAACGGAGAATAAACGCTCACTTTACCAAGCAAGTCTTTGTGTGTATAAGCACACATCTGACTACCTCGAAGGTCAAACAGACCAGTATTATTGGAATAAATTCGCAAATAATGGGTTTGTTCAGGTACTGCCATTCCTATTTGTTGGAGGTCTGGTAACTCCAAAAAATATAAATAGTCTTCACTTTTTAGAATAATTTCGACTTCCGTTTTTACGGGAAGTTGTAAGTTTTGTTGGCTGAATTGGTCATCTGTTGTGTATAAAATGCCATCTTTCCCAGGGTACTGGATATGCCATTGATAGTCTTGTCCTTTTATTTCTATTTGATATGGATTCGATATTTTAAAAGATGAATCATTGCATCCTAAAACAACCATTATTTGACATCCAATAATCCAACAAGCTAATCTTAATCGAGTACCGTTCATCTATATTTTAACTTACAGCAATAGAAATGGGTAATGGCAGTCTTTGTGGAAATTCCTTTTTTGGAATACCCAATGATTCCAAAAGTTCTGGATAATCCGTAGAGCGATTGGTACAAATTAGATGATCCAATATCATGTGACTTTCAACCGTACTTTGATTTCGTACAACATCTTTTACACCCTCAATAAGTTCTTTGGGTAACGTTTTACTAGGATAAGATAATACTTTAAATACCTTATACCGTTTGCGTAATGTCTTTTCGTAATAGGACTGGTAAAAGTCTGCTCTATTTGTTTTTTCTAAGGATTTTAGAATACAATCAGCAGCTAAAAAACCACTATACAATGCCATAGTTACACCTTCAGAATTGATCGGATCGGCAAATGAAGCAGCGTCTCCTGCTAAGTAGCAATTGCCTATAACGAGCTTTTTAGGTTCATAAGCATAATCTCTGACCGTTCGAACCACATCTATCAATTTCCCTTTTTCTAATAGACTAGATGTGAGTGGTGTTTGGCGGATATGCGATAGATAACGTTCTTTCAAAGTACTTCCTCCTTGCTTGAATTTTGCTAAATCCATTTGCGGTATGATTGCACCGACACTTACTTTATCTTGCATCATCAAATGCCAGACCCAACCCCAATTACCCGTGGAAGAAGCTAGGGACATTGGATTTTGTGTAAATCGCTGACTGAAATCTAATATTTCGCCTTCTCCATTTAAGTAATCGCTTTGGTCAAAATATCCCCAGACTGCTTGGAACTTGAAATCTTTATCCCATTTACGTATTCCTTCTTGTTTAGAAACCAATGCCGTTTGACCGCTAGCATCTACGATGTAGTCTGCGTGAATCGTACCTTGCTCTTTCGTAACTGTATGTTGAAAAGATATATTATTAGTGTGCAGATCGACTTTGGTAACAGTCATATTTTGAAAAACCATAGCACCTAATTCTACACTTCGTTCTAAAAGAATGGTGTCAAATATTTCTCGTTCAACATGTAAGCCTGGTCTTTTATATCCGTGCTTACTGAAATAAACTGCACGGAGTTGCCCTTCCCACAGTACAGCACCGCCTCCTTTTTTGATAAAGCCAGCCTGTTCTATTCGTTCTGATAAATCAATTAAGTCTAAGAACTTCCATACGTGTGGTATGACACTTTCCCCGACTTGGTATCTAGGAAACTGTGCCTTTTCCAAAACGACTACATCTATATTTTGCTGTGCTAAACGTGTTGCTGCATAAGCACCTGCGGGCCCACCACCGATTATAACGACACTTGCCTTTTTGGGTATCGAATTACTCATAAACTTCTTATTTTAAACCAATTTTTCTAGCAATAATATTTCGCTGTATTTCTGAACTGCCCGAATATAAGGTACTTGCCATAGCATCACGAGCTGTTCGTTCAAAGTAGCTATTGTTGATATATCCATTTGCGCCTGCAATTTGGAGAATATCTACTGCTGCCTTTCTGTATAATTCAGAAGTTTTAAGTTTGAGTATAGAAGCAGCTAGGTCTAGTTTTTTGCTATTTTGTTCTAATTGTGTAATAGCATCGGTTAATAATAATTGACAAGCGTCAATTTCAATTTTAATATCAACGATTTTATGGGAAAGTGCTTGATATTTACTCAAAGATTGACCGAATGATCTTCGTTGGTTCATCCATTGAATAATATTATCAAAAATACGATTTAATGTTCCTAAATGCAAGGCAGAAAGCCCAATTCTTTCCCAAGTCATAGCTCTATTGAAAATAATAGCTCCCCCACCCTCTTTTCCAAGTAACTGGTCAGATGATACTTTTATATTTTGAATCAACACATCACTCATCAAGCAAGAGCGCAATCCCATTTTGTCCACAGGATCAGTTGTTGTAAAATGTCCTTTTGTACGACTTAGTAAAAAAGCGGAAACACCTCCAAACATTCCTTTTGCTGGATTCGTCATAGCATACAAAATAATATGATCAGCCACAGGAGCATTAGAACAATAGGTTTTTTGACCATTGATTACATAATATTCGCCTTCCTTGGTTGCCACCGTATTCATATTAAATACATCTGAACCGCTCTGCGGCTCTGAAATTGCATTTGCAATGATGGTTTTCCCATTACATAAATCAGGTAATAACTTTGTTCTTTGTTCTTCTGTTCCATATAACCAAATAGGAACAACACCAGCCAATAAATGTGCGCCTACGGAAAAACTCAATCCGTTATCTTGGCATTGGTAGCCAATTTCTTTAAGTCCAAATATACTTGTTGCAATATCTAGTCCATTACCTCCATATTGTTTGGGAATACACAGTCCTTGCATTCCTTTCTGCCCAAAATCTGCCCATAACGGACGATTGAACGATTGTTTTTTATCAAAATTTATGATTTGTTGTGTATCAAACTTTTGACAAATTTCAGAAATATCAATTTTTAACTGTTCATTTACCATGAGTATTATAGAATATTTTCAAGGCTTGATAATCTACCTTATGATTAGCCGTCAGCGGAATACTTTCTAGTTTGATGAAATGATTGGGTAGCATATAAAGGGATAAATTTTTGATTAAATATGCTCGAATCGAATCATTATCTATACTGTTTAATGTAGTATAAAAGCATACAATTTCGACCTGTTTTGAAGACTTCATTTCAACTACTGCACATTGACCGACTTGTTCCAATTGATGCATCCAATATTCAATCTCATCTAATTCAATCCGATAGCCGTTCCGTTTGACCATCCGATCTTTTCGACCTACGAAAACCATATCTTTATTCTTATCTATACGAACCAAATCACCTGTATGATACCAGCTCTGTCCGTTTTCATCTATTGAAAATACTTGTTGAGTTTTAATGGGCGCATTGATGTACCCAGCAAAAACAGATGCACCGCTTACTAATAACTCATTGTCTTGAGTTATTTTTATGGTATTGTCAATACAAGCCTTTCCAATTGGAAATGGTGTCGTTCGTTCTTCAAAAGAATTAGGCAGTTGATAGTAAGTACAAACATTTGTTTCTGTCGGGCCGTACCAGTTGAAAAAAGTGGCTTGTGACCAAAGCTGTTTCAATCTTTTCAAATCTTCAATTGGAAAAATTTCTCCTGCAAAAATAACATAACGTAAAGCACTGAAATCGTAGCGATCTATTTTTCCGTGATGTAACAAAAGACGCAGTAAGGTAGGTGTTGCATATAGCACTGTCACCCTTTGATGCGCCAGTTGCTGTGCTAGTAAACGAGGATTTTTAGTTTGGGTTGTATCAAACAAGATTAAAGAAGTCCTATTTTTAAATGTAATGAACAAATCAAAAACAGAGAGGTCAAAATGAAAAGGAGCAATGGAAGCTATAATATCGTGACTGGATAATTCCAATTTAGTGTGGGCCCATTCAATAAAAGATCGAACATTTGAATGCGTAACCATGACTCCTTTGGGTGTTCCTGTTGAACCAGATGTATTAAGAATGTAAGCTACATTTTTAGGAATTTCAATATTTTTAACTTCAGTAAAAACGATTAAATAATAATCATGGTATTTATAGTGTGTATGCTTTGGAAGTTCTGATGATAGGTTATTATACATTTGTATTTCTACCCAAAGACCATGTAAGGCACAGGTCTGAATAATCGACTTATTTCTATTTAAAGGTGCTTCAAAATCAAGGGGAACATATATATGGTTTGCTAAAATAGCTGAGGTAATGCACTTTAAGCTACATTTTTTAGAACTCATGAAGATTCCAACACGGGCATAGTCTGGTAGGTATGCCTGCGACCATTTCGATATATTTTGACTCTCCTCTATAAGTTGGTCGAAAGTGGTTTTATTACTCGAACCATCTACAATACCACTCGTCGTACCATGATGTTGTTGTGTAATGATAGATGTCAAATAGGTCGTCATCATCCGTATATTTACTTTTGAATAAGCACTCCTTTCTTTTCTTGAATAAATTGAAGGATTAATTCGATAGTATTGAGATTGGACTGATCTACTTCATGTGGTTCAAACTCAAACCCGAAGTTTTCTTCTAAGAAATCCACAACTTGGAGAATTGAAATAGAATCTATTAAGCCAGAGGTAATCA
>JAHDFQ010000166.1 GCA_020628085.1 Saprospiraceae bacterium | reverse complement strand
TTTGTTGTCAAGGCAAATGCCTTTTAATCGCACCAGTTTGGAATTGAAACAAAAGAAATAAGCGATTTAGTAGGTCTATATAGAACCTTTAATCGCACCAGTTTGGAATTGAAACCGGATACATCGCTTTGTATGCTTTCTTTTCTGCAACCTTTAATCGCACCAGTTTGGAATTGAAACTACGTCAATAAATGCCGTCTAAAATCCTCCGTTTTGACCTTTAATCGCACCAGTTTGGAATTGAAACACAAAAACGGGTGCTCCAAGTCGGTAGGCTGTTCTACCCTTTAATCGCACCAGTTTGGAATTGAAACCTCCCTATCGTCCGCTTTTCTTTTTCCATGCACAATTCCTTTAATCGCACCAGTTTGGAATTGAAACTACGCTGCGATAAATCGGAAGGACGAAATTCTGACACCTTTAATCGCACCAGTTTGGAATTGAAACTTCCCACAGCGTAAGACTGTCCCTAGACTACTTAACTTTTAATCGCACCAGTTTGGAATTGAAACCTTAATAATGTTTCAAACGCTGTTACGGCTCTAATATCCTTTTAATCGCACCAGTTTGGAATTGAAACTGTTTTCGTTTGCATCATAAGAAGTAAGGTCTATTCCTTTTAATCGCACCAGTTTGGAATTGAAACTTATCATCGTAGATTACTGTTATGCCCGTTTCAGTACTTTTAATCGCACCAGTTTGGAATTGAAACATCTTTCAGCGGTAGAAATCAAAAGTAAATTAGTTCTTTTAATCGCACCAGTTTGGAATTGAAACTTTTTATCTTTGATCTTATCTACTTCTAAATAATCGCTTTTAATCGCACCAGTTTGGAATTGAAACGCAGGAAAAACGCTATACATAACTAACATCATGATGGCTTTTAATCGCACCAGTTTGGAATTGAAACACTAATGAGAATGTAACAGCGGTTACTGTCAATAATCTTTTAATCGCACCAGTTTGGAATTGAAACCAAGAATACGATCTTTATAAGCGAAACATAAAAGGAACTTTTAATCGCACCAGTTTGGAATTGAAACGTAAAACAAAGGCTTTGAGACAAAAAAGCGTAGTGTCTTTTAATCGCACCAGTTTGGAATTGAAACTTGAGTGGCATGGTTTGAGGAATACTGTAGTAGTTGTGCTTTTAATCGCACCAGTTTGGAATTGAAACCAATTAATAAGGCTGCTACTATTGCTATTTTTATTGCTTTTAATCGCACCAGTTTGGAATTGAAACTTTTTTTGTTGATGATATTTGCCGTGTTCAAATTGTCTTTTAATCGCACCAGTTTGGAATTGAAACCCACAAATTGTTAAAGGACAAACGATATGCGATAGAGCTTTTAATCGCACCAGTTTGGAATTGAAACTCAATGTACCAAAGCCGTCAGAAGGTTCTGAAAATATGCTTTTAATCGCACCAGTTTGGAATTGAAACCATTCAAAATGACCAACGGCGCAGCAACGGGACGTGTCTTTTAATCGCACCAGTTTGGAATTGAAACTTGAAACCACGTCCGATATTGGCGACCGTGTGGGATGGCTTTTAATCGCACCAGTTTGGAATTGAAACTATTGATATAATCGCTTTTGATCTCGTTTAAACGTTTTTTAATCGCACCAGTTTGGAATTGAAACCAAAATAGCACCACAAGACTTAATCGACCAAGGCGCTTTTAATCGCACCAGTTTGGAATTGAAACTCACCAGATTTATAAAAACCTATCATATTTTACGCTTCTTTTAATCGCACCAGTTTGGAATTGAAACTTTACATTGACGATTGTGTCTGACAACAATCTAGCCTTTTAATCGCACCAGTTTGGAATTGAAACAAAAAATGACCTGGTGACTGAAATATAAATTCGACTTTTAATCGCACCAGTTTGGAATTGAAACGAAGGAGTTTGTAAAGAAGAAGAAACGGGTATGGAACTTTTAATCGCACCAGTTTGGAATTGAAACGTGTTTACTAATACCATACACAAAAATCTACGATCGAATGTATACAGGAACAACAAGCCACAAAGTCCGAGCTAAATATCCTTCGTATCTACATATAAATTTTATTGTAATAAAAAATGAAAAAACAAACTTATAGAGTTTAGGATTAAGGTACATAAGTAACTTACATTAAAACCCGCCTGCGGCCGGCAAGTTAATATAATAACCACCTTCAAAACCTTCGAAAGAGTAATAAACCTCATGATCGTCAATAATATAAGACTTTTTTGAAGGCAGATTTTTTTGCACAAGTTTTAACCCCGTACTTTAGTCGGGGTAATTTTGACTAACTATTTAATTCCTTTATCGACTAAAAATTAGATTATTGAATAACAAAAAGCACACCCCTTGTGACTCAATGAGGTGTGCAAAAATTAAATAATAGAATGAAATTATTTTAATGATAAACTTTTGGTTTATCCGATCATTATTTATTGATTTTTATTGTTGGCGGTAAGCAAATATTATTATTACAATCAATTTGAATAATATAGTCCTCTACCTCTCCATCTGGAGCACATTCTTCGATTCCACATGATTCAGCAATAGATACTTGATCAGTACTTAATCGAAATACAGCAGTAATATCCTCACCAGTAACAATTGTTGAAGGAACATCTACTGGTAGATAAACTATGAAATTTCCGCTGTACATATTTACATCATATATTTCACTGGCTATCTGTTCATTGACATCATCAAAATCCCCATCATCGTTCCAATCAATCCATGCATTCATATAGGCTGAATTACCTGAATTATTATATATTGTAATTGGTAGTGTCATTCTGCTATTAGGTCGCATATCGTTCGGAAAAAAGACCCCATCATCATTGTCAGAGTCTATACTTGTTCCTAAATAAATATTATCGTCTTCAAAATGACAAGCTGAATTCAAACATAAATCGTTTGTAGGATAGTCACAATCTTCTACCTCGATAGTAATACAATTACTAAAAAAAGAACAGATGCCATCTGTACAGTTTCCTTCATCAATTATCATAACTCTATAATATGTTGTCTTGTCTAAAGTTGGAGGTGAATATATTGAAGAGTTAGCTCCTTCGATATCAACAAAACTATCCATACAGTTTGTAGTATTCATTTGCCATTGCATGTTTGTAGCTGAAGTACTGACTGTTAGATGCTCAGGTGTATCATCTACACATACTTTCTGATCAGATGAGACTATCATGTCTGGAGGTGTCAATATTTCTAAGTTAAAGTTGATTTCAAACGCTCCACATCTATTTTCATTAATACCATCCGATCTTTTGGTAAAAGCATAACATCCAGGTACAATGTCGTTATTTATACTCTGGTCACACTCATTATAAACAGTAGCAGAAGCAGCATCCGAAGGCATCCACATTCCTTCACAAATTAAGCCTTCGCAAGGAAATAATTCGTTTAATAATATTGGTGCGTCCACATTAGATTGACAATACATTTGATTCACGGTCTGACGGTTATTTGAAGGGCAACACTCTAATTGAATTGCAATACCTTTTGCAATAGTACTACCACTAGCAGGTGGTACAGCCACCCCTAAGTAGTTTAAATCGGTATCAAAAACAGATACACAGTCATCAATAGGAGAACCAGTAGATACAAATAAAAGGTTTTCTCTTTGACTGTATTCAATTCCAATAGCATTATACCAACCACCATCACCATCTACTGTATCCCAGTTTGTTGCATTCAAATACCCTCCATTTGCATCAAATTTTAAAATACGGGTTGGGAGTGATCCACCATAACCATCTCTTTCAACAACATACATATTACCTTCGTTATCTCCTTGTATACCAACTATATGGGAAGGAGGTATTTCACTTGATCCAACTACAAAATCTGTACTTTCGTTATTGAATTCAATTATCGGATCAATACATTCTCCAGATAACATTTCTGCTTCCGTGAAGGCCCATATTCTCGCTTGATTATGGAAAAATCCATCGGATACATAAAACATGTTTGTTATTCTATTATAACTAAAGCCCCAATCTCCAAAACCACCAAACGACAATGAGTTATTTAAACAAGTATTTCCAATATTTTCCCCTGTACATAAGTCGTATCTCCAAATTCCATTATCATACCAGTTGTTAGTATATAAAACATTTCCTATTGATTCTATATTAGAAACAGCTACTGGAATGAAATACTCAGACGAATCAATTATTTCACCTTGACAACTTAGACGACGAATACCAGAATCAGGGGCTAGACCTTCACCTATATAAAGAAAGCCATTACTATCGGACCCTAATCCATGAGGAGAGACTAACTCACTGCTACCACTACTTGGATACCAAGCATTTCCATTATTTAAAATCTCTGACAAAGGAAAAGTACTTCCAGATATAAATTTATGTACTTTTCCACCATCAGAAGTTTCATTTAAATAAATATACTCTTCACAATCACAACTGATCGAACAATCTTGTTCTTTCATTGTAAGAATAACATCTGTAAAACAATCACTTGACTGGTTGAATATTCGAATAGTATAGTGTTGTATTCCTACTGGATTAGCTAACCCATCAATTAAACGAAAAGGAAAATTTACTATTGGTATAGCCTCCGAATAGTTATCATTCCCTATGTAAACGCTCCCAGTGGAGTAGTTAACTCGATCACCATCCAATACCGACGATATTTGTAGAAATCCGTCATCATTTGGTATACCATTCGTACAAGATGATTGTATAGCAAAAACAGTAGCTTCAGGTGAGGTGCATTGTAGATCATGCTGATAATTAATTAAACTGACGGTTGTGTGATTGTGTCCTATTTCTAAGTCCCAATCACCTTTGATACCAGTAATGTCATCAGATGCTGCAACACAAAGTCCTAGCGCATTTTCAAGATATTCTATGGCCTTAATTCCCTCTTCTCCTTTTGCAAACTCACAACCATATATATTCAAATATAAATAGTTATTTAATTCAAATTTACTTTGAATAAATTTGGTAATATTTTCGGCATTACTCCACTTGCCATCTAAAAGTAACTCACCACTTCTACCGTGAGAGAATATATGAATACTTTTAGAGTTCCTTTTTTCTTGTAGTTTCTTTTCTATGAAGCTAGATTGCATAATGTCAGAACATATCCAGTATGTGCTACTTGATGTCGTTTGTATACCTGTTTTATTAAATAACATGATTGCTGTGAAAAGGAATAAATATGAAAGTATATAATTGGTAAAATGTTTTGACATGTTCATCATAGTTTATTTTATGATACAGACCAAATATTTTACCGCAACCTAAAAATTGCGCTACACAAGTGTGTAAATTCTATTATAATTTACTGTTCTGTTTTCTAGAGGCAGTGTACTTTTTATATAATGTTCAGAAAAAGTAAAATGATATTTAGATTTAAGATGGGTGTAAACAATACAGCTAACTTCATACCTTAATTTTTCTTGATGCAACGATTTTTTGAAACATACGAATAGAGCTGTGTACAATAACAATTTTCAAAATCCAAAATCAACAGCTGTTATGAAGCAAATTATACAATTAATAATTATAATATATTCAGTGAGTGTTAACTTATTTGCTCAAGAAACGCCAACTATCGCTCCTGATTTTACAGTAGAGGATATTAATGGAGAAACTTATAATTTATATGAAATACTTGGAAGTGGTAAAACTGTAATACTAGATTTCTATACAACTTGGTGTCCTCCATGTTGGGTTTACCACAATGGTAAAGAGCTATCTAAAATGTGGGAACGACATGGCCCAAGTGGTTTTGATGATTATGTTATCCTTGCTATCGAGAGCGATCAGTTTACAGGTATAGATGATATCATGGGAACGGGCGATAACACCTTAGGAAATTGGTTTGAAGATACTGAATACCCAATAGTGGACAATAATCAGATTCAAAATTTATTTGATATTCCAGGATATCCTACCTATTTACACATATGTACAGACAGAACGGTAACGGAAATGGAATTAGATTTTTCAAATCCAAACAGACCCAGTGTCGAAGATTATGAAGCAGAAAGACTAGGATGTTCAGTACCAGAATCTCCCAATAATATTACAGCCTTTGCTTATGATGCTCAAGAAGTAGATATTTGTGATGAACTTACTTTTTCCCCAAGTATTGAGATAAGAAACAGTGGATCAAATAATATAACTTCGTGTATTGCACAGTTATATATAGAAGATATAGTACAAGAAGAAATTATATGGAATGGACAATTAGGTACATATCAACATACTAGTATTCCGTTTACCGATCTCACAATAGATAAAGAAACCAAGCTAGAAATTAAACTAATTGAACCTAATGGTTCTGCAGATACAGATCCCACAGATAATCTCGTTACCCAAAATTTAGATGTTGTTAAAACAATTTCTACCAAAGAACTTCAGCTAGAGTTAAAAACTGATTTTAGAGGTTCAGAAACCTACTGGGCTATATTAGATGAGAACGAAGACATTGTTGCAGAAGGTGGGAACTTACTCGTTGGTTTAGATAATATAGGTAATATCAATTCAACCGCTCCTGACCATCCATCAGCTTATGATAATAATGAAACTGTAGTAGAGACAATCAGTTTATCACAAAATGGATGTTACTCATTGGTTATAACTGATTATAGTAGTAATGGTATATGTTGTAATTTGGGTATAGGTCGGTATATATTAAGAGATGAAAATGGATTTATCGTAGCAGTAGGAGGTGAATTTCAAGACAAAGTGAGTCATAATTTTAAATTTGAAGGAGGTACCACTTCTGTTAGATCAGATATACTAAATATGGATATTGCATTCTGGCCAAATCCTGTGGATAACATACTGAATATTGATTTTGAATTGGAAATGCCTATGAATGTGGATGTTCAACTTACCAATATTTATGGACACGAAATAGAGCGATCAAAAGAACGCATAGCATCAGGAAAACATCTTTTAAGTTATAATATGGACTCATACCCTGAAGGTATTTATTTTGTATCAATTATTTCAGAAGAAGGAATCGTCAGTAAAAAAGTAATTAAAAACTAGTATAACCGTTATGCCCACTTAGGGTAAATCAATCAAAAGTAGTTGTCACTGACTATCAGTAGTTAATGAAGATCCTACTTTTGTAGGTAAAAAAATGGTTTGATAATTTTATATACTTGATCCGACAAAGATAAATAAGTTTAATTTAGCCAAAGAGACATAGAGCTGCAAAGACGCTGGAGTTTACAGCGTCTTAAGCTTTTAAGCTTTAAAACCTCTTTGTATCAGAGTCTCGGTAGCATTATATAATAAATCTAATCTTTTGTCGGTTCAAGTAAATTTTTATACACAAATACTAATTTTACTGCCAGACTACTTTAATAAACTTACCATATTTAAACAAGAACTATGCATTTATATATTAGATATTATTTACTTGCACTCTTAATGTTTGTAAACAGTTTTCTATTTTGTCAAAGTCAACATAGTCTTAATTTTAATTTACTTAGCCAAGTTAAGATTGATTCCGAAATGGAGATACAACTTGCGCTCAGTATACATCCCAACAATACTATTATTCCCAAATACAATCATGTAGACGAATTAGGTGTAATCCATAGAAGATATCAGCAGCATGTTGCAGGTTACCCTGTAGAAGGTGCAGTATTTGCAATGCATCAATATCCGTCAGGAAAAAAGGCCGTAAATGGGCTATGGTTGAGGGATATGAATCCCCGTGTGCCTAAAGTACATATCTCAAGAGCAGAACTATATAAAACAATCCGAAAAGACTTCCCACTAAATAGAAAATTATGCTGGGAAATTAGTGATATAGATCAAAATTATATCCCAGTTATTTCAAAGGTATGGTTTGATAAAGGATATAGTAGAATTGTACAAAACTATCAATTAGTTTACAAAGTAGTCTTTTATTTATCTAATCCTTTTGAAGCTCATACTTTCTATATTGATATAGAAACAGGTAGAATACTGCACAAACACAATGCTTTACATACTATAAATGTTCCTGCTAGGGCAGAAGGCTTGTATACCGATGGGGTCGTAGAATTCAGTGTGGACTCAGTTGACATAAATGATTTTAAAATGATTAAGCATAACCTTGATGGAAATGAAATCATTAAAACTCAAGACGCATTAGATGATTTCAAGGTGATAAGCTCTTCTACCAACGAGTGGTCTGATAGAGTTGCTGTAGACTGTCATTGGGGTGCAGAAAAAACTTTAGAGTACTTTAAAGAAGCACATAATAGAGTAGGAATGGATGGGGAAGGTGGTAGATTAATCGTTAATGTGCACGCTCAAGACCCTTTAGGTGGTGGGGCAATGGGTAACGCTTATTATACAAATAGCACTATTAATATAGGTGACGGCTGCAGTACTTGTAACCTTACCGTGCCATTATCTGATTTAGAAACTATTGGTCATGAAATAGCTCACGGTATCACAGAAAATACAGCTAACTTGATATATCAAGGAGAATCAGGAGCAATTAATGAATCCATGAGTGATATTTTTGGAGTAACTATTACTGAATATACTAATGATAGTTACTGCTGGGAAGTCGGTTGTAATTATAATACTGTTTACAGACGAATGAATGACCCTAAATCACTTGAGATGCCCGCTTTTTATAAAGGTAAATATTGGATCGATGGGGCTGACGTTCATCGTAATAGTTCTATTGGAAATCTATGGTATTACTACTTAGTAGAGGGAGGTACAGGCACTTCTGAAGATGGTCAAAAATTTAGTATCGAAGGAATAGGATTCGAGAAATCAGCAAAAATTGCATTTAGAACTTTAAGCGAATATTTAACAGAACTTTCTGACTATAATGCCTATAGAGACTTATCAATACAAGCTGCCGAGGATTTATTCGGTTCTTGCTCACCAGAAGTAGTAAGTGTTTCTTCTGCATGGTCTGCAGTAGGTCTTGGTGAAGCTATTAGAGGAACCGATTTCCGAATCAGTTCTATAAAAAATCCTTTATCAGATTGTGGTCTAGATGAAGAAGCCATCACCTTAGAAATTGAATTTAGTTCCTGTGGAAATTCACTTCCTATAGGATCAATAATTCATTTTTTCTATTCTATAGATGAAAATGATCCTGTATCTGAAATGTATACACTAACTCAAATTTTAAATCCCAATGAAAGTTTAAACTATACCTTTACAGAAAAAGCAGATTTGAGTTCCGTAGGTCTATATTCTGTTCAAGCATGGGTTGATTTCAATTTAGATTCGTATTCAGTTAATGATACAATTCAAACTACTATTGAAAATAAATTGGTACAGAATGAAGATGTCCGGTTAGTTAGATTATTGCATCCTAATCAATCTACTGCCTGTGGATTGACAACTACTAATCCTACAGTCGAATTACAATTTCTTGGTTGTGAAACCTTATCTAGTGGCTCCGTTGTAGGTGTAAAAATCAGCTTAGATAATTCTATAATAGAAGAGGAATTTATCATAGAAAATGATATTGAATATGGTGAATTCTTCGAATTAACACTATCGGGTATTTTGGAAGTAAATGATTATGGTATCTATCAAATAAATGTAGAAATAATTTATTCTGGAGATCAAAATATCTTCAATAATAGTTTATTCAAATCTATAGAGTTTTTTGAGTCGATAGATGTTCCTTTTAGTTATCCTTTTGACGATCCTGCAGAAGTTTCTTCATTTAATATTGATTTAGGTACTAGTGTCGACAAAGATACTTTAGTAGATCGAATAGATAATATCAATGAAAGCCAAGCTATTTTATTTACAGGAGGTGATGTTTTAGATTTAAGTACAAACACTCTAAAAATTGACTTGGTAGAAAATGAAGAAGATATTTGGAATAAAAACTTATCCTACGAAACACGTGCCTGTATATGTATTGATGCAGAAGAATGGAAAGAAGCATATCTATCATTTGATTTGTATATACATCAAGTAGTAGGTCTTTGGAACTCTTTAAATCTCAAAAATCCTTGGGCTGCCAATATGCGTGTTTTAGTAAATGGTACACCAGTTACAAAGACATATGGATATCAGGATCAAGATCAATTTGAAAATTATGAAGTTGATTTAACCGATTTTACAGGAACATCTTTTGAGGTTTGTTTTCAGTCTAAATCGCTAGTTGGAAGAAATTTATACGGTCTAGTACTTAGCGGTAATGATGTATTAGGTGATCAAGTTCTCTTAGACAATATTAATGTTAGAAATAATATTCTTTCATCTATCCATCACACTGAAAGTGAATCAGTTCAACTGGCCGTGTTTCCCAATCCAGTCAATGAAACACTCAATATATCTTTTAGGAGCAATATTGCTCAGGGAATTGATTTTGAAATTATCAACATATTAGGAGAAGTAGTTTTAAATAAAAAGCAGCATGCTACAGAAGGCGATAATACTATTTCTATATCATTAGATGGAATAATTGGAGGAACTTATATAGTTCGAGCTTACTTACCTTCTAATCAAGAATTTAGAACTGCCAAAATTATTGTTACACAATGAAATACTGCGCTAAGTAGTCAGTCAAAATTACTTGTGCAAAAAAATCCGCCGTCATAAAAAGAACAAATAATTGATTTTAAGAAAATTATGAGTGATTTTTTGGCGGATTAATGGATTTGTTTTGTACTAATTTTACTGACGAACTAC
>JAHDFQ010000165.1:4629-10824 GCA_020628085.1 Saprospiraceae bacterium | reverse complement strand
ATTGCTTTTGACATATTGGGCGATATTTATACGATGCCTATTAGTGGCGGAACGGCAAAGGCTCTACGAACAGGATTGCCTTATGAAGTACAACCTCGATTTTCACCTGATGGTAAAAAAATCTTATTTACTAGCGATGCAGGTGGCGGAGATAATATTTGGGTGATGGACAAAGATGGTGAAAATGCGACCCAGATCACCAAAGAGTCATTTCGATTATTAAATAATGGCGTTTGGATGCCTGATGCGAACTATATTGTGGCACGAAAACACTTCACATCCACCCGATCATTGGGCGCAGGTGAAATGTGGATGTACCATATTTCTGGTGGCGAAGGAATGCAACTCACCAAACGTAAAAACGATCAACAGGATGTGAACGAACCGTCCGTTTCAGCAGATGGTCGCTATGTTTATTATAGTGAAGATGTCTATCCTGGAGGTTATTTTAAATACAATAAAGACCCCAATAGTCAGATTTTTGTAATTAAACGGTTTGATCGGGAAACTGGAAAAGACGAAACCATTGTCTCTGGGCCAGGTGGTGCGTGTCGTCCACAAATTTCTAACGATGGAAAAACACTTGCCTATGTTCGTCGAATCCGAACAAAGTCGGTTTTATTTATTCAAAACTTAGAAACAGGAGAGGAATATCCGATCTTTGATGGCTTGAGTAAAGATCAACAAGAAGCGTGGACGGTTTTTGGTATTTATACAGGATTTGATTGGACACCCGATGATAAAAATATTGTGATCTGGGGAAAAGGAAAAATTTGGAATGTTCCTGTCAACGGAGACGATGCCAAAGAAATTCCGTTTACCGTAAATGCCAAGCACAAACTCATGGAAACCGTTCAATTTGAACAAAAAGTCCATGAGGATCAATTCAAAGTGCATACCATTCGTCAGGCAGTCACCTCACCTGATGGTAAGACGTTGGTATTCAATGCGGTTGGACATTTATGGAAAAAGAAACTACCCAACGGTAAACCAGAACGATTGACCAAGGATACTCATTTTGAATTTGAACCGTGTTTCTCAAAGAATGGGAATGAAATTTTATACACCACTTGGGATGATGTAGAAATGGGATCTATCCGTAAACTTGATTTACGATCTGGTCGCTCCACTAAAATCACGTCCAAAAAAGGAATTTATCGGACACCTAAATATTCACCTGATAATACAATGATCGTTTTCCGAAAGGAAGGTGGTAATGGACATCAAGGTTTTACACACACGAAGAAGCCAGGTATTTATACCATGAATGCAGACGGTTCAAATCAAAAAATAATCGTTCCGCAAGGAGAAAATCCACGTTTTTCGGCTGATGGAAAACGTATTTTCTTTCAAACGGGCGGCTATTTGTTTGGCAGTTTAACCAAAGCGTACAAAAGTGTAGATTTGACTGGAAACGACGAGCAAGTTATTTTCAACGCTAAATATGCCAATCAATTTGTGCCAAGTCCAGATAATCAGTGGATCGCATTTACCGAACTCCATAAAGTCTATGTTGCACCTATGCCCATGCCTGGGAAACCGATTGGTTTGAGTGCCAATACTAAAGCCGTCCCTGTATCGCAAGTGGCTCGCGATGCAGGTATCAATCTACATTGGTCAGCAGATTCTAAGAAAATTCATTGGACACTAGGAGAGGAGTATTTTACAAATAGTTTGACAGATCGGTTCTTGTTTTTAGAAGGATCGGTCGATAGTATTCCGCCGATTGATTCTGTGGGATTAGCTGTTGATTTAATGTTAGAAACAGATAAACCAGAAGGGTTAATTGCCTTGACCAATGCTCGAATCATTACCATGGAAGGTGATGAAGTCATAGAAAATGGAAATATTATCATCGAAGAGAACAAAATCAAGATGGTAGGAACTCGTATTGATATTCCCAAAAAAGCAACTGTCATTGATTGTGAAGGCAAAACCATCATGCCAGGAATCGTTGATGTACATGCACATTTAGGAGCGTTCAGATATGGTCAAAGTCCTCAAAAACATTGGCAATATTACGCCAATTTAGCTTATGGAGTGACCACCACACACGATCCTTCTTCCAATACTGAAATGACCTTTTCACAGTCTGAAATGGTAAAAGGTGGATTAATGGTCGGCCCTAGAATTTATTCTACAGGAACAATTTTATATGGTGCAGATGGTGATTTTAAAGCTGTTATCAATAACTTAGAAGATGCTCGTTCTGCATTGCGACGAACGAAGGCTTTTGGTGCTTTTTCTGTCAAAAGTTATAATCAACCTCGTAGAGATCAACGTCAACAAGTGATGCAAGCCGCTCGCGAATTGGGGATTCATGTTTATCCAGAAGGTGGCTCGTTTTTCTATCACAATTTATCTATGGTTATGGATGGTCATACAGGTGTGGAACACAATATTCCAGTTGCGCCCGTGTATAATGATGTATTACAATTGTGGTCGAAAACTAAAACTGGAAATACACCAACTTTAATTGTGAATTATGGTGGTGTGAATGGCGAATACTATTGGTATCAAAACACCAATGTTTGGGAAAAAGAACGTTTGTTGCGATTTACCCCAAGGCCAATTATTGACTCTCGATCTCGTCACCGTACGATGATTCCTGATGAAGAATACGAAAATGGACATATTTTGACATCTAAGTCCTGTACCAAACTCCAAAATGCAGGTGTGAACATTAATCTTGGTTCGCACGGACAACTACAAGGTTTGGGCGCACATTGGGAACTGTGGATGCTTCAGCAAGGTGGTATGACCAATATGCAAGCACTTCGAGCAGCTACAATGAACGGCGCAGAATACCTTGGAATGGATAAAGAAATTGGGTCAATCAAAGCAGGTAAACTTGCAGATTTGATTGTGTTAGATAAAAATCCGTTAGACGATATTCAAAACACCGAATTTGTAAAGTACACTATGATGAACGGACGTTTGTATGATGCAGAAACATTAAATGAAATTGGCAACGAACCCAAAAAACGTACACCTTTCTATTGGGAAATGGAAGGTAGTGGTAATGCGTATCCGTTTAATATTCAAACGAATAGTTTTATGGATCAGCAGTGTATGTGTCGGCAGTAGAAATTAAGAAGAGGGAGCAAAAGAATTTTTAAAACCATTTACACAACAAATATGTTGTGTAAATGGTTTTTTCATTGTATAATTGTAGTAAATTATAATACTATGAAGCTACCTCCCTACAATTCGAGGGGATATTTACCTCCAGGGATATACATTTTAACAATTGAAGAAGTTGAATCTATTTTTGGTTACAACGCTAAAAGGAGAAGGTTAATAATTGGACTAAAGCAAGGACTTGCACATCTGAAAAGTTGTGGATGCAAACGAGTGTATCTCAATGGCAGTTTTATTACAGAAAAGGAAGTGCCAGACGATTTTGACGCATGTTGGGACGATGATATTTCAGATCAACAGTTTAATAAATTAGCGGAATCCTTTCCCGTTTTATTAGATCTAAGTAATGGAAGAATCGCTCAAAAGATGTTTTACAATGGAGAATTCTTTCCTGCGTCTTTCTTGGCAGATGGTCTTAACAATTTTTTAGAATTCTTTCAAATTGATAGATACGGAAACCCAAAAGGAATTATTAAGATTGATCTTTAAAATCTAATGAAGAACAAGCCAATCTACTTATAAATCGCACTAGTTTAGAATTGAAATAAAACTAAAAATATGATAAAAAATAAACGGCAGTATTCCATCACCCAGTCAAAATTATTGAAGTTCTTAGAAGCACGCAAGCAAATAGAATTAGATAATGATCTGAATACAATAAGAAAAAAACTTCACTTGGATGCAAATCAAGCAATGATTGATAAGTTGAAAGGTGAGTTAGATGAGTTTGATTATTTAATAAGTGATTCTTTGAAAGCTATTTCTTCAGGAAGCCTTGAGGAATTGGGAAATAATCTAATACGAGTAAGAATTGCAAAAGGTATTAGCCAAAAGGAATTAGCAGAAAGGCTTGAAATGAAAGAGCAACAGATACAACGATACGAAGCTCATGCTTATCAAAAAATTAGCTTTGGGAAATTGCTTTTAGTACAAGAAGCCCTAGAAATTTCCGTACAAACAGAAGATATATTAATTAAAAATAAAACAGAATTGCAACAATCTCAAGGTATCTAATGATTTTCTGTATTTTTAAATTTTCACCAATCAAAAACCATTTCAATTATGAAAACCAATCGTATTATATTTTTAGTTTCTACCGTGCTAATGAGCTTATTATTCCTGTTCAGCGCAGGTATGTATTTATTCAATTATGAGATGATCCAAGGTGCATTCACTAGTTTAGGGTTTCCAACTTGGTTAATTTATCCATTGGCTGTTGTGAAAATATTAGGCGTGGCAGCGATTTGGATTCCTGCTGTTCCTGCATGGATTAGAGAATGGGCGTATGCTGGATTTTTTTATGATGCATTATTGGCAATGGGCGCACATTTATCTGTAGGCGATGGAGAACATTGGACGGCGATCATAGCTTTAATATTGACCTTTGTTTCCAGACATTATTTGTACCGTCAAGGAACGGAAGTTTGAATTTGGATAAGTTTAACTTGCCATTTTTCTATTTATCGTTGAGCCGAGTCCTGCGAAGAAACTACTTTCTAAAAACTTTGGCATGAACCCTACAATTTCATTTGTCTCTTTAACTCTAATTCTATCTGAAGGATTTTCGGAATTTGTGACTAAATAAACTAATGGAAAAAATTCTTTAAGATCAAACGTTTTGAGTTCTTCAACAAAATCCCAACCTGTTTTTTTGGGAAGGTTTAAATCAACTAAAATTACTTGTGGAAGAATATCTGTAGTATTGGGACACATACACGATTTTATGTGATCTAAAGCTGCATCTACCGAAAAATATTCTTCAACAATAACATCGCCAAGATTTGCCTCTTCGATCATGATCTTATGAAAAGTATGAGCAGCAAAATCATCATCAACGAGCATGATTTTTTTTAAAAGATTGTTTTTCATTCTAGGCAATTTAAACCATACAGAAATTACGGTATATAGGTTATTTTATTCAGTTATTTTGTATTTACATTGCATTATGTATATGAAACATCGATAAGCTAACAGCAATCGAAATGAATACAAAGAAGTAGATAACTTATTAATAATAGAGCAAAAAGCAGTCCGATTTTCATTGTTATAAAATAAAATCTCAAATAGTGACATAGAAAGAAGCAAATTAGGTGTAGATTTATATTCCTACTATAACATTTGTTTCAAATTTTCTAATTGATTGATGGTGTCTATATCATATTTTCCTTTAGGAAAATCCAATACCTTAACATTTTTAGTCTGTTGAAGCGATAATAATAATTTTTTTGCGCCTTTTTTATCATTGGAAATCAATAGCTTATGAAATAATGTAGCGGAATATAAAGCAGGCACACCAATCGTATTATCATAGCTACAACAAACCGCCAATGAATCATTCTGTTTAAATTGCTGAATAATCGTGTTTAGGAGAGATATATTTATGAAATATTGATCGCAAAGCACAATTAGTACTGCTGCTGTATCAGGTTGTTTTAGTAATATATCTTCTAAACCTGCTTGTATAGATGACATCATTCCATTTTTCCAATTCTTATTATAAGTAATAACAGGATGAGCAGGTTGAATGACCTTTTCAACCTCATTATGATTTGAACCAGTAACAACTACGACAACATCTGCCTGTGATTGAGTACATATCTTATAAATTCTTTGTATAAGAATCTCTCCATTGATTTCTAAAAGCTGTTTAGGTCTACCCAAACGAGTAGAACCGCCTGCGGCTAATAAAATAATAGCAATTTTAGAAGATGTTTTCATAGTAGCAACAAGATATGAAAAAAGCGGTCAGTAGTACTGATCCGCTTTCTGTTCATTTCAAAAATATAATTCTAATATTTTTTGTTAGCCTAGGCCAATAATTGTGCTTTGAATCCTGCCTTTTTTGCAGCAGTAATAATTTTATTGGTTTCCAGTTGAGTTCCTCTAACGGTCATCACAGGTTCAGGAGTAGATGTCGTAACTTCCCAATTTTTAATGGTGTTAATTTTGTCAATTTGTTCTGATGCTTTCAAGACACAATCACGACTACTCATGTTCGTTTTAAAATGTAACGTCTGCATTTTATAATATTTTAAAATTTACGAATAAGGTTAA
>JAHDFQ010000165.1:3280-4529 GCA_020628085.1 Saprospiraceae bacterium | reverse complement strand
TTAAAGTAGTGTAATCAATTACGGAATAAATATAATTATTTTTTAGATTTAGACGAAAGATATTTTAAAAAGGTACTAATATTTATACTTTTATTTTGATTCGTGTGACCATTGTTTTTATTCATATATTGAGTTCTCTAAATTAGTTGATCAGGTGAATATATATCTTACTGATAATCTGTATGTTCTACATAAAATTAAAACCTTCTTTTTATTTCTTTTTTGCTTTGTAAGTATTTTGTTAAATGTAGTTTTACGATTATTTTTTAAATACTATCGAATTATCTCAACATTCATTCTATTTATACCTTTGAAAGGGTAAAGAATAATTGTAAAAAAAGAATTGAAAAAGTTATGAATATACGATTCGTAGAACGAGCAGATATTGATAAAATTAAATGGAACAGCTGTATACATTATGCCATTAACGGAAATGTATTTGGATATATGTGGTTTTTAGATAATGTGGCAAAAGAATGGGATGGTTTGGTCGAAGGTGACTATGAATCAGTAATGCCTGTTATTGGACGTCCTAAATATTTGGGAGTTAAAGAATTATATCAGCCCGATATTATTCGAGAGAGTGGTATCTATTCCATAAATACGCTTTCACCAAAACGCATAAAAGGCTTTTTTGAAGCTTTACCAGAAGAATATAAAGTGGTTAATATTCACCTAAACGAACAACACCAATTATCTGAAAAACAAGTTCCGAATGGTACATTGACACCTCTTCAAAATCATCAGCTTTATATGGGGAAATCACACGAAGATATTGCCGCTGATTATTCGCCAGACACGTTACAAAAATTAGAACGTGCTAATCTATCTAATTTGACTCCAACAACAAATTTGAAACCAGAAAAATTAGTTGATTTTTATAAACAACATACTACCGAAAGAAAAAATATAGACCGTCGTTATCATGAATATTTACGGATCATGTATAATTGTATGCACCGAGGTTGGGGCATGAGTTCTGCTATTTTAGATAAATCCCAAAATGTATTAGCTGCCGCTTATTTTATATATAGCCACAGCAAAGTTATTCGTTTATTTTCTGCAAGTTCGCCAGATGGACAACAAAAAGGCGCAGACACTTTATTATTTGATATGTTGATTCGGACACATTGTGGAAAACCATCTATACTAGATTTTAATAGTTCAGATGATATTTATACTGGTTTTGGTGCTGCACCAACGGTTTATCAACATGTCAAAATGGATTATCGTAAATGGGGAATTTTTT
>JAHDFQ010000165.1:0-3180 GCA_020628085.1 Saprospiraceae bacterium | reverse complement strand
TACTTTTTAAACCACTCATGCCTTGTTTGAAATAGGTTTTCTAACTATTCGATTGATTGACATCATTGATATTCTTATTGTAGGATATCTAATCTATCTGATTTACAAGCTGTTAAGGGGTAGCATCGCGTTTAATATTTTTATAGGTGTAACCATGTTATACGTCGTTTGGCGTTTAGTCGAACTGCTTAATATGGACTTGCTGTCTCTCTTTTTGGGACAGTTTGTGAGCGTTGGGGTCATTTTACTCATCATTATTTTCCAACCAGAAGTCCGACGTTTTTTATTATTATTGGGAAACACCACCCTAAAGCAACGATTTAATTTTTTTGAACGTTTCCTTAATAAAGAAGGGGAAGAGGACAAACGTCAAGAAGCTGAAATCATTGACATTCAAAAGGCAATGTTGCAAATGTCTAAAACTAGAACAGGCGCATTGATCGTGATTACTAAAAATCAGAACCTAGAAATATTTGCAAATTCAGGTGTGATGATTAATGCAGATATAAGTCAACCACTCATTGAAAGTATCTTCAATAAAGATAGTCCATTACACGATGGTGCTATGGTCATTTCTAACAATAAAATAATTTCAGCTAGCGTCATTTTACCTGTTTCTGATAATCAAAATCTACCTAAAAGCATTGGCTTGCGTCATCGTTCGGCTGTAGGAATTACAGAAGCTACAAGTGTTGCAGCCTTTATTGTATCTGAAGAAACAGGGGATATTTCACTTGCTTTTCAAGGTAAATTACAACGTCGTTTGACAAAAATTGAGTTGACCACTTTATTACAAAAACATTGTTAAATTGTACGGATCTAAAATCTCGTGCAGATCATTATACAGTAGAAGCAGACGAGCATCTTTTATGATTACAAAGCGCATTGAAGAATTTCAAATTTCTACAGCAACGCACCAGCAAATCCAAATACTTTTTGCTAGTTGTTTTCCCGAATACCCCAAAGATCGAACTTACTTCAAGCAGGTTCCGACTTTTCGATACCTTGTTTGGGAATCTGAGCAACTCATTGGACACTTAGGGGTAGATCATCGAATGATCCGTGTTGGAAATCAATCCGTATCCATTATGGGAATCGTTGATTTATGTATTGACCCAGCGTTTCAATCTAAAAAAATTGCCAGTAATCTCATTCAAAAATTAAACGAACTTGCTCAACAACACCAAATAGATTTTCTAGTCTTGGTCACTGCCGACCATAATTATTATCGAAAACACGGTTTTCAATTGGTTCAAAATATTTGTAGATGGTTAATTATCAATAATCATCAAATGTTAGGCATTGGACATCGAAGAATTGAAGAAAGCCTAATGGTCAAAGCTATCGGAGATAAAAAGTGGAACGATGGAATGATTGATTTTTTAGGGCATATTTTCTAAATAATACAACTTTTGTAAAGTACCAATCGTTCCAGTTTTTGTATTTAATTTTCAACAAATAAAAATCGCATGAAAAAAATAATTTTTGCTCTACTATTTCTAGCAACAGCCCATCTCAATTTCGCTCAAAATAAAATCAATCAAGAGGAATCGGAAATTAGTTTTTCTGTTACCAATATGGAAGTTAATGTCGTAGAAGGCTATTTTGAAGGTTTGCAAGGAGATGTTACTTTTGATCCCAATGACCCAGAATCGGCTTCGTTTGATATGAAACTAGACCCAGAAGATATTGATACAGGAAACGGTCTGCGTGACAAGCACTTACGCAATAAAAAGAATTGGTTTTACACCAAACTTTTCCCAGAAATAAAATTCAAATCAACAGAAGTGGTAGAATCAGACGACGGGCGAGAATATAAAGTCATCGGTGACTTAACTATAAAAGAAACGACCAAGGAAATTGAAATCCCGTTTAAATTTTCTGAAAAAGATGATGGTAGCGTGCATTTGCTTGGAACGTTTGAATTATCACGTTTGGATTATGAAGTCGGTGGCGAGGGAACAACATTAGTTGGCGAGGATGTTGCTGTAAAAATAAAATGCGTATTGGAATAATGCTTGCCTGCTGCAAGCAGGTGTTCATGTGTTCAAGTGTTCATGTTGAAACGCTCTTTGAACCTGAACAATTGAGCACGTTAACACACGAACACGCACGCACTTGCCTGCGGCAGGCAGGCGTTAACACATCAAAAAAATGACTTTCAAACAAATTATGGGGTTTGTATACCTCACCGCTTTCTTGGGGTTTATGATCTATAAATTTAACCTCAACATTTCAGGTCAACAAGACGGGGTACTCATTATTGCCATTGCTATTATTGTGATCTTAATGATACTACTGGCTATTCGGAAAATTATATTAGATTGATACATTCACCTGTGCAACTGAACACGTTAAGACAAGAACACCTGCCTGCGCAGGCAGGCGTGCGCACATTAACACGCTAACACATGAGCACCTTAAACATAGAAAAAAAAGATCAATATGCGATAGTAACCATCAACAATGGAAAAGTAAATGCTGTTGATACACCTCTAGTAAAAGATTTAAAATCAGCTTTCACCAAATTGGCGACTGATAAAGCGGTCAGAGGTGTGATTTTAAAAGGACGTCCACATTGTTTTAGTGCAGGTTTAGACGTTGTTCGATTGGCGACCAATACGATGGAGCAAAGCATGGAGTTTTGGCAAACATTTATTGAAGCCTTACACACCATGATTCGTTTCCCGAAACCACTGGTTTGTGCGATAACGGGCTTTGCGCCTGCGGCTGGAACAGCCATTGCACTGTGTGCCGATTACCGCATTATGGCAAAAGGCGAAAAGCACGTCATGGGTTTACACGAGTTCAAAATGTCGATGATGATTCCAGAAGTCATGGGTGATTTATACGGCTATCACATGGGTGAAAAGCAAGCGTGGGAAGCTATTCAAAATGCCAAATTATTCAATAGCGATGAAGCCGTAAAAGTAGGTTTAGCCAACGAAAGTGTGGAAGTAGATGAAGTCATGCCACGTGCAGAAAAACATTTAGCGAAGTTATTACGAGTACACAATAGTGCATTTGCAGCTTCAAAACGTTATATGCGACATAATTTCTTGAAATTAGCAAACAAAGACGTCACTAAAATGATGTTAGATATGCGAACTAATTTTGAAGATCCCAATACTCGTAAAATGGCAGAGTTATTTTTGGCGAAATTGAAGAAGTAGAGTTATT
>JAHDFQ010000007.1:50751-62663 GCA_020628085.1 Saprospiraceae bacterium | reverse complement strand
TGTCGCTTGGCTTTTACAAACTCTTGGTCGATATAATCAGCGTCTTTTTCGGCTAAATCTTTTAAGTTTTCGGGACGTTTCCAACGATCCATAATATAATTAGCAGCGAGTTTAGATTGTTGATCGCTCAACGGCCAGATTGCACCTTGTGGCTGTACTAAACCAATAAATATCAGGCTGGGATGTTCAGCATGAAACATACGTAAATACAATGGGATTCGGTCAGCTTCTTCGTAATTGATAAAATCTTTGTCGAAAAACGGTGTGGCTATTTTATAGCCTGTTGCAGCAATAATGGTATCGTATTCTTGTGATGTTCCATCGGTAAATTGTACTAGTTTTCCTTTTATTTTTTCAATTCCTTTTCGTGGAGTTACTTTACCGTGTCGGATTTTATACAACAATTCAGAATTGAGTGTTGGGTGAGATTTGGTAACCGAAAATGGAGGTGTTTCTAAGCCATAATCTTCATATTTACCGAGTTGAATGCGAAGCGTGATTTTTTGTAAAAAACGAACGATAAATTTCGGCAAAAATTGTAAATTCTCATTAAATGTATCGGTGGGTCGTCCGAGGAAAAACTTTGGAATAATATAATTTGGATTACGGATACTAATATCTACTTGCTCTGCTACTCGACTGATTTCTACGGCACAGTCACAACCCGAATTCCCCGATCCAACTACTAGAACTCGTTGATTTTTAAAAGGTTGATTGGTTTTATAACTGTGTGAATGTAAAAACGTCCCTGTAAATTGATCTTGCATACCTTCAGGCAGTCGAGGTACGGCGTGATGTCCGTTGGCAATCAGCAAATAATCAAAAATATGTTTTTTCCCACTACCTAGTTCTACCAACCATTGTTCGTTCTCTAGTTTTTCGACTTTTTCAACCGATGTGTTGAACTGAATATATGGATACAAACCAAAATGCTTGGCATACGATCTAAAATACGCCAATACCTGTGTGTGAGACGGATAATCGGGATATTCATTTGGCATCGGAAAATCTGAGTATGCCGACATGGTTTTGGAACTAATGATATGTGTCGTTTCACAAACACTTGAATAAGAAGGACTTGCTGAGTAAATCCAATTGCCACCAATATCACTATTGCGTTCATAACATACGACATCCTGTACACCTGCTTGCAATAGGTTTTTAACGGCTGTAATACCCGAACAACCTGCACCGATCACACAAACACTTGGATTCTTTTTCATCAAGATTACTTATTTTGAAATAAAGTATTTCCTAAAAATAGTATTTTTACATCAAAATATCATCAATGGAATCATTCAAGATTGTCAACTACGAAACTAAATATAAATCTGCCTTTAGAAGTATCAATGAAGCATGGATTCGACAGTATTTTAAGATCGAACCTTCCGACCAAAAAGCGCTGATTCATCCTAAGGAATATATTTTGGATAAAGGTGGTGCTATTTTAATTGCACTTTACGAAGACCAACCCATTGGAGCTTGTGCGCTGATCAAAATAGATCACCCAAAATATGATTTTGAATTAGCCAAAATGGGCCTCGATCCTGCTTATCATGGACGTGGTTTTGGTCAAAAAATCTGTCAAGCTACGATTGATAAAGCTGTTGAATTAGGGGCGACTTGGATTTATCTGGAAAGTAATACGGTTTTAAAACCTGCTATTGAGTTGTATAAAAAGCTGGGGTTTGAAAAAATAGAAGATTTTGAATCACCTTATGAGCGGTGTAATATTCAAATGGGATTGAAGATTGGGTAACTTTAATACTTATAACTTAATGGTGTCCCTACGGGGTCATACTTTTTCAGTCGAAAAAAAGTATGCAAAATTCTTGACAAAACAACTGCTGAACTCACCGCCTCTCACCCGCACCCACCTGTTTTGTCACTCCCTGCCCACCAATAAATTTATTTTTCTATAGCTATAAAAAATGTGGTAAAATTGAGAAGTTATTTACGTCTTTTTTATCTTTGGATTTCCTTTTTTTCAGCACTTAATTCTGTCGTATAGTCTTCTAATTTTGAAATAGTTTCCTTTTTTCAGCACGTAAATACTATTTCATTGATTTCTAATTTTGAAGTAGAAAGCTGTACATTCGCTCTTCAAATTATGTTATAATATATATTTATGTCAAAAGCACTATTGGTTTTTATAAAAAACGCAGAAAAAGGAAAGGTCAAAACTCGACTAGCAGCGAGCGTTGGCGATGAGCAAGCCCTGAAAATCTATCTGGCATTGATGGATCATACCCGTAAAATAGCGGAATCGGTAGATGGTAACCGCATGGTTTTTTATAGTCAATGGATTGAGGAAAATGACAATTGGTCGGAGGAAAAATTTGATAAACGTTTGCAATCTAAAGGTGATCTAGGTGTTCGGATGCAGCTGGCTTTTGAACAGGCGTTTGAAGAAAACCAAAAGGTTGTGATTATTGGAAGCGATTGTGCGAGTTTGACTGCGGAATTGGTCGAAGAAGCGTTTAATAAATTAGATAACTCGGATTTTGTGATTGGACCAGCACTCGATGGTGGGTACTATTTACTTGGAATGCGTTCTTTTGAACCCATGGTATTTGAAGATATTGAATGGAGTACAGATCAGGTTTTACGTGAAACTGTAGCTCACATTCAATCTTTACATAAAACATACACATTACTTCCACCCTTATCCGACATTGATTTTGCCGAAGACTGGAAACAATGGGGCTGGGACGTATAGCACGTGCTAACGTGCGCGTGTGTTCACGTGTTCATGTACGAAACGCTCTTTGTGAACGTGAACACGTGAACACAAGCGCACTTGAACACGTTTACAAAATTGTCACATCACCCTTGTATGGAATAATGACCCCATCTTCATAGAGGACTTCAATATAATAGACATAAACGCCTGGATTCATTTTTTGACTTCGGAAATAGCCGTTCCAACCTAATTCAATATCGAGTGGATCAAAATCGGTGCGTTCAAAAACATGATTGCCCCAACGATCATAGACTTGCATCAATTGAACTTGTTCGACGCCCTGACCAGGATAAACCGTGAAAACATCATTAATACCGTCACCATCGGGCGTAAATACATTGGGGATATATAAATTTCTTTCTTTATCGACGTATAAGGTGATTTCGGCACTGTCATCACATCCATTTTCGGTAATCACCGTCACGGTGTAAGTCACCGAATTATCGGGGGTTGCCATTGGTGTCAAACAATCATAACAACTCAATCCTTCTGCTGGACTCCAAATAATTTCATCAATAAGGTTGAGATTATCAACCGTTGGGTTTAACTGAATACTGTCGCCCCAAGTGATCTGTTGGGTTTCACCAAGTGACACTTCAATAGATGCTGGTGGCTCTTCGATGACCATAATTTGATAAAATTCACAACCATTCGCATCTTGAATATTGATCTCAAAAGCCCCTGTTCCTAAACCTCCAAAGTATGGATTTTGCTGATACATACCATCATTTAAACTATACAAATAGGGTGCTTCTCCACCATAAACAGTATCAATCTGAATACTTGCCGTTGTCGGCTGATCGCATGGTGCAGGGTTGTAGGACAACTCCGCTTCAATATTGGTTGGATTGGGTACCCAAATGGTATCAAGTGTTGAACAACCGTTTGCATTAGTAGCTTGGATGTAATAAAAACCACCTTCACTAATAGTATTATCAATCAATGTATCGGCTTGTTCAGTCCAAATAACCGTTTCTAAACCATCCAATTCTATGGTGATAGATTCTGTGGCACAAAACTGATCAATTCCTGAAAGTTCTACCTGTGGAGTCGGTAAAACAGTGATATTAAAATAGGTGGTGCTATCACAACCAAATTGATTTGGAGTAATTTCTTCAAAATTAGTCGTTTCGGTGTAGGTGACGCCAGCATACATTTCGCCTGCACAAAGCGATATTTCTAACGTATCATTTTCAGAAGCAATATTTTCAAAAACAGTGATAACCGTACTATCGCATCCATTTTGATCGACATATATGATTTCTTGAACCGTACCTGTTGGAAACGTACAACTTACATCATCTAGATAAGTCGTTTGTGGGAAATTGATGTAAATATTGGTCGTAACCAAGCTATCAAATCCGTTAACCGTTTGAAGGTTTTGGGTAAAGACGGTATCCTGATAATACGCTATTCCATTTAACTGTTCTCCTTCACACAAAGTATATTCCAAATTGGTTTCAACTGCCTGAATGACGGTGATAATAGTTGTAATCGTACTATCGCAAGTATTAGCAGCATTCGTAATATCATTCAAGGTAGTATCTTCCAAATAGGTAATTCCTTCATACATTCCGCCGTAAGGCAGGGTAACGTAAAGTGTCGTATCGCTTGGTTGTAAGATTTCTATAAATGTTGAAACTAAACTATCACAACCGTTTGTACTTGTCCAAGTTTCATTGATAATTGTATCATTTTGAATAGATAACCCTTCGTATAAATCACCTGCACAAATAGAAGTTGCCAACTCCGTTCCGTAAGTTGGATGAACGATCAATTGAACAGTACTGGTACTATCGCAACCATTTTGATCGGTAAAGGTAGCGGTATAAATCCCTGATACTATTTCCGTTTCTTGATGAATCACTACATTTTCACCTGCACATATTTCAATAGTTTCATTGGTACTTAGATCATCCAAAACGACTAATTCTGTTACCCATGTAGAATCACATCCACTTGTCGTAAAGAATAATTCGGTATAAAATCCAGACTCCGTTTCAGTTTGACCATTGACAATATGGCTTTCACCATGACAAATTTCTTGATATAAAGTATCCGTAAAACTATATAAAACATTGATGTGTGTATAAACAATACTATCTGTACCAATTGTGGTTTCTAGTGTTTCAATTAAGGTGGTTGGTTCGGTATAAGCTACACCTAGATATTCATTTCCTTCACAAAGCGTTACATTTAAATGTGTTTCTGTTGGGTATAAATATATATAAACTAAACCTATGATACTATCACAACCGTTAACCGTCAATAAAGTATCCACTAATGTTATAGTATCGCTTTCGCTTCTAAATAAGTCTCCACCAATAATATCATTTTTTGTGATTTCACCTCTATTTTCACCATCAATATCTACAATAATAGTATCACTCGTTTCATAAGTTGGATTAACAATAATATTCGTAAAAACAGTGCTATCACAACCCCAAATATTTGTCAAATAATCCACCAACATCGTATCTGTATTGAATTGAGTTTGCTCAAACACATCGCCTTCACAAAGGCTAATTTCTTGAACCGTTTCAGACAATGGATAAACCGTTACATTGGTTTCAATAAGGCTATCACAACCAAATTGATTTTGTAACAACTCAACAATTAAAGTATCAGTCAGCGGTGCAATGCCGTTGAGTAACATCTCCCCTTCACATAATTCATATTCGATTATATTAGAAGCATCAGGGATTACAGAAAGTGATACATTAATAATACTATCACAACCATTTGTAGTCTGTAAAATCGCTGTATGTTCACCATTAGTATCAAAAACTTGATTTCCAATCGTTACGGATTCACCTTCACAGATAATTTCAGAATAAGAACTCTCATAGGAAGGTTCAACTACTAAATTCAAATGAACTAAGCTATCACAGCCATTTGAAGCTGGATAATATTGAATGTATGTTCCGCTTGTAAAGTAATTATCATCGCCAAAATTATAAAAATCCCCATTACAAATTGACGCATCTACATAGGTATTAAAATTTGGTAAGACTTCTAAAGTTAAATACACCGTACTATCGCAACCATTTATATTTTGAAAAACCTCGGTATATAAACCTGATTCGTTTAACGTTGATGTACCGAACACATAAACGTCATCTGCACAAATAGAAGCATTGAGATTAGTAGAAATAAACGCTTCGATGGTAATATTATAATTTACAATACTATCACAACCTGAATTAGATGTATAGTTTTCAGTATAATTTCCAGATGTGGTATACGTGTTTTGATCTGTCTCGTAAACTGATCCTGCACATAAATATTCTTCTATAGAAGTAGATTGTGGTTCAAGGATAGTTAAATCTAATGTTACGATACTATCACAACCGTTGACTGCTGTGAAGGTGGCTTCATATTGACCTGATGTAGCATAATTATTAGTTCCTAGAGGAAAGCTTTCGCCTTCACAAAGCGTTGATGTTAAGTCCACTTCAATGATTGGAAGTACGATTAATTCTAATTGAACGATACTATCGCAACCATGAATACTCTGCAAATTAGCAGTATAAAAACCTGATTCAGTATATAACTCAGTTCCCAATTGGTAAGATTCTCGTTCACAGATAATTTCTGTTAAAGAGGTAGAATAGGTTGATTCTACCACCAATTCTAGATTGATAATACTATCGCAGCCATTTATTGCCGTTACTGTTTCGGTATAAAAACCTGATTGATTATAACTAACACCACCAATTTGATAATTTTCACCATCACAAATTGTAGCAGCAATATCTGCTTCCCCTAAAGGTAAAACGGTCAAATTTAACATCGCTAAACTATCACAACCGTTTATATCGGGAAAAATGGCTTCATAAGACCCAGTATTATTATAAGAAATTCCGTTAAAATTATAAGATTCATTGGCACAAATCGAAATATTAGTTTCAGAGGTTTGGGGTGCTAATATTTCCAAATTAACACTAACAACACTATCACAACCAATAGCTGTTGTAAAAGTATGAGAATAATCACCTGCACTCGTTAATTCCTGATTACCAAGTATATATACCTCGTCTTCACAGATAGCAGCGTTGATAAACGTCTCTGCTGGTGGAGCTTCTACAATAACCGTTTGGATCGCTTCGCTTACCCAACAGGCAGAATTATTAATATTATTTGGAGAATTTGAAACTACACAATGGTAAGTTCCTGATTGATTTAAAGAGGCATTATTGATAGTCAAAGTGTCACTTTGTTGACCTTCCAAAATATCCCAATCATTGATCAAATCATTCCAAATTAACCATTGAAAATAAGGGGTCGCATAACCATATACTTCTAAGTCTGCTGTCAAAACAAGGTCATTTCCTTCACAAATTACATCAGGACCATCGATGGATAATTCTGTATATGGAAAACATTGCTGGACTTTAATATTATCCATTGCAAAGTCACCTGTATGACCACCTGGAACAGCAGTTTCCATATGATAAACAATTTCAGATACGCCTTCTGGAACAATATAATTGAAGGTAAATGTGTGCCAGGATTCGTCTTTATCAATACTCAACGTGGTATATACTTGTTCGTCATTTATAAAGAAGTTGACAATTGCATCGGTTGCCCAAGTATGTTCAGAACCCAGTAAATTGATAATATCAACTGAAAATTGATATACACTATTTTCACATAAACCACTGACTGTTGTTTCATAAATTTTGAATGGCACATACCAACTATCTACTACTAACATATATCCGTTGGGGTCGCTACTTGCATCTTGAGTGTTTATCCAAAGGTTTACAGGGTCGGTGAAAGCATTAGCGGTAGTATTAGCGACACAAAAACTTCCATCAGCACCAGCTAAGGTTGGAATATATTCAAACTCAGTAATGATATTTGGAAAACTTGGTAATATAGGTGTTGTTCCAGAACCAAAATCTCCCCCAACGATTAAGTTCTCTCCTAAATTTCCTGTACATTCACTAACAACGCTATATGACCCTGTGCTAGGCACATTTGCGTTTGCGCTATTTAGAACAGCGATAAAAGCGAGCAAAATGACGGTCATGTTTTTCATCAGATAATAGATAGTTTGCCTGTTCACATCGTGACAGTAGTCTCGAAAATGTCTAATTCGTCAGCTGAAAAAGCTGACTTCCCATTGATGTTTTTTTTGATACGTTGAAAGAGAATAAATATCAAGCGCATCCAGTAAATAGTTTCAATACAGAGTTTATCCGTAAGAAGTAGGAAACGCATTGGCATTTTTTCAGAACGTAGTGCTAGTGTATGACGTGTTAAGGGCACGATCATTTGTAGCACATAAGTACTGCATTTAGGGGGAAGTATTTTTTTGTGAAAGTCGAATAGGCTGGATGAGCGATCAGAATGATCTATTCATTTTTTTGAGCATAATCGATTTTCTGTCCAAAGAATTTTGATTGCATACTATCCATTTTTTGAGGTAAAAAATACCTCAAAAAATTAGAATAATATTTAACCAAAAAATACATTTAGTGTATAAATGTTATTCGATGGAAGTGTGATATGCTCAATGGGATTACACCTGTTGAGTCGGGGGATAATTAAATCTGGATTATAACTGTTGATATGTGGATTTGTACTTCTTTTGTCTAAAATTAATTTCTTTCTTACAGTATAACATCGACTCAAAGTACATTTAATGTTCAGTTATTCTAAGAGCAAACCCCATGCCAAATAAATATTTATAGTATATTAATTTTACAATTTTATTAACTATTATTTAACAGACTAAATTTAAGTCACATAACAAGATGTTTACATTATTATTATTGTTTTTCAATTTATTAAATATTCTAAATAAAATGATGTATCTAAAAGTAATGTCACTCAAAAATTACCAATTTCCAATATTTTATAAGAATAAGCACAATAAACATAAAATATTTTAGAATATATAAAATATTAATACAAAAGATAATTATTCGTATTTTTAACAATATATATGCTTAAATTCATCCATCTTTCTACTAGTAAAAATTGTCACATCATGCTAAACTGAAAAGAGACTATTTTACAAATTAGTTTCGCAAAATTAATCCGAAGACTTGATATAAATTACTGCTTGGAAGTTAGAAAGAAGAGCATCGTTTACACAACGAAGAACAGATAAAAATCTACCCTTCGAAGTGACGACTGTTTTTAGCGTTCATGTAGCTTTACCTACTTTTTTTGTTAGGGACACCATTTGTTGGCACTCTGTAGAAATAGACTATTTCTAGACTATTTCCATTTCTAATGAATGGCAATCTAATGTAAAATTATCTAAATAAATAAATTCAAAAAAAATAAATGTGACGAATAGCTAGTTATACATATAACTTATTTATAATGTAAAGTTGCACACAAGCAATCAAACAAGAAGCTATTTCATATATAACAAAACATAGATATAACACACAAACTACGTATAACTATCATATAAATATCACAGATATGATCTATATAAATTAACCGACAAATATTAACGCATGGATTTATAAGCATTAATTAATCCGTTAGTTGAAGCGTCATGAGATGAAACGGTGACATCATCACGTAATTCAGGGAGTATTTTATTGGCCAATTCTTTACCAAGTTGAACACCCCATTGATCAAAACTAAAGATATTCCAAATCACTCCTTGTGTAAATATCTTTTGTTCATACATCGCAATTAGATTTCCGAGCGTACGTGGTGTCAATTTTTTTAATAAAATAGAATTCGTTGGACGATTTCCTTCAAATACTTTAAATGGAGCAATTCTAGCTATTTCAGATGCTTCCAATCCCTTATTTTTTAATTCTACCTCTACGGTTGACCTTGATTTACCGTGCAACAAGGCTTCTGTTTGAGCAAAGAAATTAGCCAATAGCTTTATGTGATGATCGCTTAGTGGATTGTGTGAAATAGCTGTCGCAATAAAATCACAAGGGATTAGTTTGGTTCCTTGGTGAATAAGTTGATAAAAAGCATGTTGTCCATTTGTCCCAGGTTCTCCCCAGATAATTGGCCCTGTTTCGTAATTTACCTTTTCTCCGTTTCGGTCGATGTACTTTCCATTACTTTCCATGTTTCCTTGCTGAAAATAAGCAGCAAAGCGGTGTAAATATTGATCGTATGGTAAAATTGCTTCTGTTTCAGCTTTGAAAAAATTGTTGTACCAAATTCCAATCAAAGCTAAAAGCACAGGTATATTTTTATCAAAAGAGGCATTTTTAAAATGTTGATCCATGGCATGTGCCCCGTCTAAAATCTGCTCAAAATGATCGTAGCCAATCGTACAAGCGATAGATAATCCAATGGCAGATGTGAGCGAATACCGTCCACCTACCCAGTCCCAAAACTCAAACATATTATTCGTATCAATTCCAAAATCAGAAACCCCTTTTTTATTGGTAGAAACAGCTACAAAATGTTTTTTGATATGTTTCTCCTCTCCCACTTGATCTAAAAACCATGTTCTGGCAGAATGCGCATTGGTCATGGTTTCTTGAGTCGTAAAGGTCTTAGAAGCGATGATAAATAGAGTGGTCTCTGGCGATAGTTTTTTAACGGTTTCGGCAATGTGTGTACCATCTACATTAGACACAAAATGAACGTTCATTCCGTCTTTCCAGTATGGTTTTAAAGCTTCCGTTACCATTACTGGGCCTAAATCAGAACCACCAATTCCAATATTGACAATGTCTGTTATTTTTTGACCTGAATACCCTGTCCATGTTCCGTTGTTTAGATTGGTAGAAAATGTTTTCATCTGTTCCAGAACCTTGTTCACTGCCAGCATTACATTTTCGCCATTGACTATAACGGGAGTGTTCGAGCGATTTCTAAGTGCAGTATGTAAGACAGAACGTCCTTCGGTTTCATTGATTGGATCACCATTAAATTGAGCTTCGATAGCAGATTTCAAACCTACTTCCTCAGCTAATTGAATTAACAAATCCAATGTTTTTTTGGTAATAATATTCTTAGAATAATCAATTAATAGGTCTTCAAATGATATTGAAAACGCATCAAAACGATTTGCATTGGTTTCAAACAAACTAGACATTTGAGTGTCTTTCATTTGCTGAAAATGTGTTTCTAATGCTTTCCAAGCTTTAGTTGTCGTTGGATTTATTCTGTTTAACATATTAGTTATAGTTAATTCTATTTATTATACTGTGTAACAAGTCTTTTATGGTTCATAGAGCGTCTTGACAGCCTAAAGACTATGATACAACTTTAACAAACTTTTTACAAAGTGAATTTAGGATAAACAATATTAATGAAGAATCGAATATCATTCATCAGAGCTACATTATTTTATTATTACCTTTAAATAAATTTTTGAAAACCCTTTCTAAAAAAAGCGAAAATACAAAACCTTTTCATGGCAAAGCATTTAGAGACAGGAAAAAAAGGAGAGTTATTGGCAATTGATTTTCTAAAAAATCTGAATTACGAGATTTTGGAAGAAAACTGGCGTTTTAGCCGTGCTGAGGTTGATATTATTGCTAAAGATGGTGATATTTTAGTATTTGCGGAGGTCAAAACTCGTAGTAGTGATTTATTTGGTGAACCTGAGGCTTTTGTAGATGCTAGAAAAGAGCAGCTTTTAGCAGATGCCGCAGCCGTTTACATGAAGCAGATTCAACATGATTGGGAGTTCCGTTTTGATATTATTGCAGTGCTGTTGCCCGAAAATAGAACACCGACGATTAATCATTTTAAAGATGCGTTTTTTCCTGGGTTATGATTTCTCATTATAAATTAAGGTAATTAGGATACTTACAAAACAAAAGAGGATTCAACTGAAGTTGAATCCTCTTTTATAATTTATCACTAAACGTTTGATCGTCTATCGAATAACCGTTACATCCCCTTTTTCGACAATTCGTTCTCCGTCTGGGTCGTCTGCAAATTCATACTCAATCATATATACGTATACATCTTGAGTAACATATTTATCATTGAATCGTCCATCCCAACCTTGTTCGGGGGTTTCATTATCGTAAACCTTCACACCCCAACGGTTATAGACCTCAAATGTCAAAATATTCAACGGAGGTAATTCTGCATCTTCTCCTTCTATATATAAATTAAAGAAGTCATTAAATCCATCATTGTTGGGTGTCATGACATTCGGGACGTTCAATCTGAATATGATTTGATACGTGTAAACAGCACTGTTACATTC